>CAMNMO010000355.1 GCA_946544695.1 uncultured Ruminococcus sp.
ACGGCGGAAGAAAGGGCGGCAGACGTCCTCAGAGCACAGGCTTTGATTTCACCACCAGCTTCGAGAAGGAGTATAAGAAGCCAAAGCCAGAAGATTCAATGCTGGGTTCGGGACTTTATTCCAAGATAGATATCTGACATTAATAATAAATGCCTTTCCGATAAGATACGGAAAGGCATTTTTTATTTTTTACCGAAACGCTCCTTATTCATGAACAGTGCTGTGATATTGACGCTGTTTGTTATAAACAACAGGCACACGATAAGCAATTATCAACGGTCAGTTTTTTGCTTTTATTATCAACACATTTATTTCGGGATAGTTGAAAACTCGCAGGGGTATCACGCTGTTGCCTAGACCTCTGCTGACATACATGGCGGTATCGCCGCTTTTGTATTCGCCTGCGGTATATTCGGGCAGAAATCCCTGGTCGGGGGCAACAAGTCCGCCGATGAAAGGCAGCCGCACCTGTCCGCCGTGTGCATGACCCGTGATTATCAGGTCGGGGGAGGAAAGCACATATTCCTCCTCTAAATACTGCGGTTCATGTGCAAGCACTATGTGCAGTTCATCGGGGTCGATATCAGCGGTAAGCTTTTCAAGTGTGCCGTTGTAAAGACTGCCGTCATCAAGCCCTGTCATTGCAATGCCGTCCGCAGGATGGACTGTTTCGTTATCGAGGATAGTTACACCTGCGTTTTCAATGCCGCTGTACAGCTTTTGCAGTTCGTTATCATCGAGCCACATTTCGTGATTTCCCGTGATGTAGTAGCACGGGGCTAACTCTGCTGCCTTTTCACAAAAAGTCACCGCAGCGTCGATATCCGTGTGGTTGCTGTCTGCGATATCGCCCGTTATCACGATGATATCGGGGTGCTGTTCTTCTATCTTCTCAATAAGCCTGTGATTTTCCCTGCCGAATTCCTTATTATGAAGGTCGGATACCTGCACTATGCGCATTCCGTCCGCCGAAGCAGGAACTTTTTTGCTTGCGTATTCGTATTCGTCAACGGTGAGTATGTTGTTCTGGCAAAAACAGAAAACTGCAAGTACAACAAAGACCACTGATAATATGATGACTTTCTTTTTAGAAAGTTCAGGTTTTCTGAATATCTGCATGACAGTCCCCCTATAACATAGGTGCGAAGATTCGCAGTATTACAGAACAGAATCGGCTCGCAAAGCTCAGGTGACGCAGATCATCATAGGTTATGCGATGGCACTTGTTTTTTATAAGATCATCGAAATCCGCCTTAATATCGGGGATACACTCGGTATCCTGCATGAAGCAGGCGTCCTCAAAATGCAGATAGAGACTGCGGTAGTCAAAATTGATGGTGCCGACCACAGCACGCTTGTCGTCCGAAAGACAGTTTTTTGCATGGATAAACCCAGGCACATATTCGTAGACCTTGACACCCATGTTCAGAAGTTCAAGATAATATGAACGTGTGATGCATTGAATGTACCACTTATCGGGAATGTGCGGAGTTATAATACGCACATCAACGCCCGATTTTGAAGCAAGTTCAAGGGCAGTCAGTATCTCATTATCGGGGATAAAGTAGGGAGTGGTGATATAAACATACTTCTTTGCAGTGTTCATTATTGACATGTATACCATTCTGCCTATCTTTTCCGAATCAAGGGGAGTATCGCTGTAAGGTATCACAATGCCCTTTGTTTCGGGCTTTTCGTCAGGGACTGAGGGGCGGTATCTCTCATAATCTATGCTTTCGTGTGAAATAACCTCCCACATCTGTATGAACATCATGGTCAGGTTCCAGACAGCCTGTCCACGTAT
The DNA here is from genome assembly GCA_946544695.1 of uncultured Ruminococcus sp. Classification (GTDB taxonomy): domain Bacteria; phylum Bacillota; class Clostridia; order Oscillospirales; family Ruminococcaceae; genus Hominimerdicola. The sequence continues at coordinate 1,805 of CAMNMO010000355.1, forward strand.
CATAACAGCAGTGTCCTTCCAGTGTCCAAAGCGGATAAGGCGGTTGATGTATTCGTCTGCGATGTTGACACCGCCCGTAAAGCCCACATTTCCGTCTATCACAAGTATCTTGCGGTGGTCACGGTTATTCTGTATGGTGGATATCATGGGGCGGAATTTGTTGAAGATAAGCACCCTTCCGCCTGCTTTTTCAATAGCTTTGATATCACGGGCAGGCATGGTGAACTGCGAACCCATACCGTCAACTATAAGCTTGACTTCAACGCCCGCAAAAGCCTTTTCCAGAAGGATATCAAGTATCTCTCCCCACATTTCGCCGTCATCAATGATGAAGTATTCCATAAAGATAAATTTCTCTGCTTTTTTAAGTTCAGTTACCATTGAAGCAAACTTATCTTCGCCAAGCGGGAAATAGGTGATATTCTCGCAGCCGTAAGCGGGAAAACCTGCGCTGTCCTTGAGATATCGGGTTATTCTGTAAAGCTCGGGATCCTCCTTCTGCATTATTTTTGAAAGTTCAACATCTTCCGGAAGATAACAGCGTGTATCAAGATTTTTCTGAACATAAGCATTTGAGACCTTGCGTTTGTAAGGCTGATTAGAAAGTATAATATACAGAATAGTGATAAACACAGGGAATATCAATAGCGGGACTATCCACGCAAGCTTATAGGCAGGGTTGCGGTCGGTATTGACTATATATATGGCAACACCGATGCCCATTGTTGAAAATATTACCGAAAGATAGCTGTAATTTTCACTCAGTAATGTAAATGTCAGGAATATCTGGAAAAACTGGGCAAGCAGCAGCAGTATAATGGTGGTCTTCTGTGAAAAGATAATATTGATAAGCTTCTTGGGCTTTTTGCGGCGCTTTGCATATTTTGATCTTGGCTTTTTGGAGTTTATGGCAAAGCCGTCCTCAGAAACATAACGTGGCCTCATGATGCTGCCTCCCTTCATTATATATAGGTGTCTTTAAATATATTTATAGTATTCAAAATTATTATAACATCTGTAAAAATCAAATGCAATAGCTTTATATATAAAATAATATTGGCAATAAGGTGTCGAATTATTAGTTTTAACTAAAAGAAAAGCAAGTTCAGTTATTCAGAACTTAATACAGAATAATATCAGGAAAATTTTCTAAGAATATTAACCATTTGTTTAAAATAAAAGTCGAAAAAGGGGTTGACTTTTCGGGCTAAACGAGGTATAATAATTAAGCTGTCAGCGAGGGGAACACCTCAGGAAAGCCCGACAGAGCGAGACAAAGACCTCAGGCGAGAGTACGATGTTAAGCGAAGAAGGGAAGAAAAAAGGACAGTAAAAAATATCACGAAAAGGGCTTGACAA
>CAMNMO010000356.1 GCA_946544695.1 uncultured Ruminococcus sp.
CGCAGGCAAATGCTTGAACGCATGGGAAAAGAATACATCGCAACACTTTTATCTTGTTATACCAGTGTATACGATTGTTTGTTAAAGGGATGACCATATAAAATACTTATCGATAATAAAATAAAGATCTTATGAGGTGATGGTATCATGCTTACTTCGGTATGTGTGCCGTGCTATAACGAAGAACAGAACATCGAAGCTTTTTATGACAGAGTTTCTGCTTTGCGTGAAAAACTTCGCAGCAAAACAGACTTTGAGTTTATCTTCGTAAACGACGGTTCAAAAGATAATACACTGAGTCTGCTGCGGGAACTTGCGGCAAGAGACAGGGATTGTAAATACATCAGTTTTTCAAGGAACTTCGGAAAAGAAGCTGCCATGTTAGCAGGACTTGAAGCATCAAAGGGCGACAGAGTCGTGGTGATAGACGCAGACCTTCAGGACCCGCCCGAACTTATCGGTGATATGCTTGAACTGATGGAAACAGGCGGATATGACAGGATAGCCACAAGGCGCAAAGACAGAAAAGGCGAACCTGTGATACGTTCTTTTTTTGCAAGAATGTTCTATAAGGTGATAAACAAGATCTCAGACACCAAGATAGTGGACGGTGCGAGAGATTTTTCCATGATGTCACGACGAATGACAGATGCTGTGCTTTCCCTCAAAGAACGCACACGATTCACCAAAGGTATTTTCGAGTGGCCGGGATACAAGACCAAGTGGCTTGAATTTGAAAACAATGCAAGGAACGGCGGTGCAACCAAGTGGTCATTCCTGAAACTCCTTTCATATTCAATGGAGGGTATAGTTTCATTCTCACACTTCCCGCTGGTAATATCATCTGTGATAGGCGTGCTCCTGTTCCTTATCTCACTGTTGTTCATAGTTATTATCATAATAAGGAAGCTGATCTTCGGAGATCCCGTATCAGGCTGGCCTTCTCTCGTTTGTATCATACTGATGGTATCGGGACTTCAACAGCTGAGTCTTGGCATAATAGGCAGCTACCTTTCAAGGGTATTCGTCGAGGTAAAGGAAAGACCGCTGTACCTTATCATGGAATCAGAACTACATGACGGGGGAAATATAAATGGATAACATAAACAAGACAAAAGACAGCGGAACGAACAAAATCAGGTCGGGCATCTTCATGATACTGCTGGTGCTTATAACGGTCGCTCAGTGCATTTTTTACATATACCTTTTTATAAATGTCAAAACAGCACACCATGAGGACGAATTTTTCAGCTACGCCTTGTCAAACAGCTACAAAAGACCGTTCCTTTACGGAGATAAGCATCAAACATTTGAAGCCAACAGTCTGGTAAGAACAGGTGATGACTTCAAATATTCGCTGATGACCAATAACGATACCAGATTCAAGTACGACTCAGTCTGGTATAATCAGACAGAGGACGTTCACCCGCCGCTGTATTATGCGATACTGCACACGATATGTTCATTCACACCCTATTATTACAGCTGGTGGTATGCAATGGCTATAAACCTGGTATGCTTCGCTGTGGGACAGTTCTTCTTTTACAAACTTGCAAAACAGATCTGCCGCAATGATATTTTCGCATTGTTGAGCTGCCTGTTTTTCGGGTTCACACTGGCGGGCGTAAACTCGGCAGAGTTTTTGCGAATGTATGCCATGATGAATATGTTTGCTGTAATGTATGCATATTTCAGCTTCAGGCTATTTAAGATACCAAAGGAAGAAAAGTGCACTGTAAAAGATGTGCTGCCCGTAATGCTGACAGCATTTTTCGGCGCACTGACACAGCACCTGTACATAGTGCTGATATTCTTCATAACACTGCTTGAGTGTGTATGGCTGCTGTGCGGCAAACGCATAAGGACATTCTTTTTCTACGGCTTTGCTGCTGCCATCGGTGTGGGGGCATCTATTGCAGTTTTCCCTGCGACCATACGCCACGTTTTCGGTAATGCTATAACCTACCTCCACGAACCTGATGCATTCATACAAAGCCACCAGTTCCTGAGACTGCTTATTAAAGAGACCTTCGGATACGAAATGTCCTTCTACCGTTTTGACGGTCTGACGTATTTTACAACAGCAATGATATTTATCCTTGCTTTTTCAGCACCTGTTATATTCCTTTTCAGAAAAAGCAGCGCTGTACACAAAGCTGCGAAAGTTTTAAAAGAAATGGTCATACGCCTTTTCAGGGACAACCGTGAATTGGTCATCATACTTGCTGCATCTGCCGCATTTTTCTACGTGCTGTGTGTCAAGGTAGACTATTTCAGCTGGGGCGACGACGCATCAAGATACCTTTACTGCATAGTGCCGTTTGTATGCATCGCTGCACTGAAAGTGCTTGAAACGGTCTCGGTGATATGGAAAAACAAGAAGGTCTGCACTGCACTTACCTGTGTATCGGCAGCTGTTTGCGCAGCAGTGCTTGTCATACAGAATGTAATATTCGATTATAATTATGTGGCTGATGCCGAAATAACAAACGGCAGGATAGCAAGCTATATCAACAATGATGACTGTGTGCTTTTGCTCAAATCACCCATATTCCTGCCATGTTTCTGTGAGATGCTGCAAAACGCCGACACTGTATACGAGACAGTTTACACCGCTGATGAATATATGAACGAAAAGTCGCTGGAACAGTACAGTAAGTTCATCGAAGAAAAGAACAGCATTTATGTGATGTTCTGCGATGAAGATCTTGATGACAAAGTCACGCTGGATTCACTGGCAGCGAAGGCAAACGGTGAAGAAGAACCCGAAGAAAAAGATGAAGATATCCTCACCTCTGATGACATAATAAAATATTATGAAGATACACTCGGTGCGGAAAGTGAGTACATGACTTCCGAAATGGTACACAATCTTCACGTTAATCTTTACAGGTTCACAAAGAAGTGATATGACAGCATAAAAAAGGAGCTTTTGCCTGATGCAGAAGCTCCTTGCATTTTATTCGTAGACTGCTGTTATCGTACAGTCTTTATCAAATGTGACTGTTGTTACGGGGGAATCTGCGGCTGAGACGGTACAGCCGTCTGCCTCCCACTTTACAAACTTGCCTGCTTTCGGGTCGGCGGTCAGAGTTATGGGGTAAGCGGGGAAATACTTTCCCGAAAAATCCTTGCCGTCAAGATCGAG
>CAMNMO010000357.1 GCA_946544695.1 uncultured Ruminococcus sp.
CCGCCTTTAAGTGAATAATTATCACCGGATAAATTACCCTTGTAATAACCGCCTGTAACGGTGACCTTTCCTGTACCTGTGGAAATATCGTTGTAGCTGCCGTCTGTGATCTCAACAGGGTGGGTCTTATTGTTTATCCTGCCTGTGATGACCATGTTGGTGAACAGTATCTCGCCGCTGCCGACAGTCAGGTCAACATCACCGATGACAGTACCGTTACGCAGTGTGCTTGTGCCGCTGTCCTGTGAAACGCTGAACTTGTGACCGTTGGTATCCAGAGTAAATTCCGAAAAATCCATTGTAAGACCATAAGCAGTCAGGTTTGCATCTTCCTCAAGGGTCGAATCTTTCAGCAGGAACATCTTGGTGTAGGTATTAGCATCTGCCTTGTCAAAATCTTTCTGAAGATCGCTGTAACAAGCCCATGTAACACCCGAACCTATCATAGCAGGTGCGGAATTTTCATAATTGTATGCGCCTTTGAAACCGTTGCCCTTCGGGTTAAGGGTGCTTCCGGGATTGACCTTTGCGTTTTCACACTCAAGACTGGCTATTGAAGTATTGTTTACTGCCCATGTGGTCGCACTGCCGAGCCAGGCTGTTCTTGTTACCTTAACATTTGTAAGTATGATAAGACCTGCCGAGTTGGAATTGTCGGTATCAAAGTAATCCATTGTGCCGTTTTTTATCAGAAGTGCTGAATTTTTCTGTGTACCGAAAACGTCACCGCCGCCGCCGAAGGTGATGGTGTGACCGTTGAGGTCAAGTGTTACAAGGCTTCCTGCTTTTATCGGTACCCTTGCACTTACAAGACTGCTTCCGTTAAAATCGGCAGTGATCTTGATGATATCGCCGTCGCTCGCAGTCTGCAAAAGATTTTTCAGTGTGCTGGCATCAGCGCACTCTTTCACACTTGAATCGGTGGCTGTTCCTTCGGAAATAGCTATGATCTTTGTGTCATTGATCCATGGACCATGGAAATCGGCAGGTACTGTGCCTGCTACTACCAGAACTGCGAGAGCTGCCGTAATTACTCGTTTGAATGTCGTATTCATATAATTTCCCCCTTCAATAATAACATGATATGACCATACTCATTGCATATCATGCTTGATATATTTATTGATCCCGAAAAGCTGCTTGGCTAGGGTTGTTGCATTGTACAGCTTTTGCGAAAATTAGCCATTCGATTTCGTGCTAAATCAACAACATATCGTATACCGATATTATAGCAGATATATAATATTTTGTCAAGAACCTCTTAATATCTTTCAAAGTTATAACAAATACATGTTGAAGTTAAACATACGTTCAGCCGCTAAACGTAGCCTGAACGGCAATTGCAGGTGCATATAAAGGGTGACCTCATAAATGCAGCGGCAGCCCTGATCGCACTTTTACGGTCTAACTTTCTTTCAATGCCTGCTTTTTTCATTGTTTCCTGTGCTTTTTCTGTCATCAGCAAGTATGCTGCCTGCGGTGTTATCAGCGCACTGTCAGGCAGAATGCCGTTAGCAGAATTATCCCTGTGGATCTGTACAAAATGTTTGAAAGCATCATATCTCTCCCGTTTTTTTGACCGTGACACGGTTACATTTAACTGACCTTGGCGAATAATATATTACGGTCCTCATATTATGTCAATGATAACAGCTTTGCATCAAAAAAGGAAGACACCTCACTCAGAAGCATCTTCCCTTAACGATATGTTATTCTATGCTGAGAAATTCCTCGGGGATATAGCTGAGACAATCCTCAACGCACTGCCTGTCAAAGCCCTCGATATAGTTGCGTTCAAATAACTCATCTGTGTAATCCTTGTACGGATATTCGGTGCAGTTGTACCAGTCGCCGTCGTAGCTTTCAGCTTCAAAGTGCGAGATTATCGGTATCGCCTTAACGTTCTCAAAGCTTACTGCGCCGCTTTCGGGGTCCTTTATGACATTCAGCTTGCCTATGATGCCCACAGGCGATCTCAGGTCGTACATGGTCGAAATGAAGTTGCCCAGTCCGTAATAGCAGAAAGCCTTTCCGCCGTCGGGCTTGTCTATATACCCGCAGGTGCTGACAGTGTGTGCCTGTGTACCGATGATGAGGTCTGCACCCCATTCCACCAGCTTAGGCGCCATATCCATCTGCATGTCGTTGAGTTCGTTGAATATCTCTGTACCGAAGTGGCAGCTGACTACCACCACATCTGCTATCTCATCAGCCGCACGCACCTGTCTTTCTATGATGTCCTCCTCGTCAAGATATATGACCTTGCCGGGTTCGCTGTCATCAAGATAGTAACCGTTGGTGTGTTCCATGTATCCAAGGAAAGCGAATGTTATGCCGTTTACTTCCATCGTGCGGATATTTTCGGCATCTTCCGCACTGCGGTATGCGCCGTAGTGGGTGATACCCTTGCTGTCCCAGTAATCAAGGCTGCTTATCAGTCCGTCGGAACCCATATCAAGTACGTGGTTGTTACTCATGGATATGACGTTGAAGCCTATATCGACTATATGGTCTCCGTTGGCAGTGGGTGTTGCGAACATTGGGTAGCTGGAAGGACCGAAATCATCTGTTACCAGCGTTTCCTGATTGAGTATGGCGATATCAGTGCCGTCAAGGTATTTCTCCACATTCTGATAAGCGTAGGTGAAATCATAATGTGTGTCGCCGCCCCTGTGCCAAGCTTCATTATATATATTGTCGTGCACCAGATTGTCTCCCGCACACAGCAGTGAGACCACATAAGAAGGCTGATCTTCGGGGATAGGCAGTATCTCAGCCCTGTCCTCATCAGGTGTGACGGCTTTCTCGCTGTCAGCAGACTTTGCTGTCTTTGCGGTCAGGCGTGGTTCCTTGCCATTATCAAGTCCGTCAGTGTCCTTGATGCCCAGCTTGGCACACCCTGTGCACGCCGTCATGACCACAGCACACAGCAGTGCCGTGAATTTTCTTGCTTTTATACGCATGCTGTTCCTCCGTTCGGTAAAAAGCTTTGCCCGTCAGTCCGCTGCGATGCGGACATTTTAAGTGGTTTTACGTCCGTATGCAGATGGATTCAGTTTATATTATAACATATTTTTTCAGTGATTTCAATAGGCAGTCCGTCATAAAAATATGGCAGACTTCCCGCCGATTGACACAAAACGGC
>CAMNMO010000358.1 GCA_946544695.1 uncultured Ruminococcus sp.
AGAAGGCGGCATGGTCGGTTATATTGAACTTCGCAATCTTTATGCAGCAGGGGTATATGAGGAGATAATCAGGTCTGACCCGCCTGCGGGTTATGTTGATGAGTTCACTGCGCTAAAAGCAAGGGCGTGTCTGCATCTTGCTGAACAACTCACTGAAAATGAAGATATATCCGCATATCAGCGTGCAGTTGAACTGGCTCGTGAATCTAAGGAATTGTCTGCACAGGGCATATTTGCAGAGATAGGCGCAGAAGAAAGGGCGGACTCGGTCATAAAAAAGGCTGCTGCTAAGCTGAGCGCTTATTACAGCAGCCTGGTGTAGACCAAGACTAAAGGAGATAAAATGGATATAGTATTAGATATAGCAGAGGAGATATTGAAAAAGCTTTCAGGCAGTTCTGTCCTTCCACGACCTGTACGTATCATAATGAATGTTTTATATATCTTGCTTTTGCTGGGTGTCAGTGTTTTGGTGCTTGTAGTTGGAATATATGCATTCAGGTTTTCGGTATTGCTCGGGATATTCTGCACAGCGCTTGGCGTGTTCATGTTGGTGCGAACGATCAGGATATCTTTGCAGAAGATCAAAAACATGCTCGTATGAAAAAGATATACTTTTTTGAACCCTGCTTTTTCTTGTTTTTTGGTATCTTTCATATTCACAGGATCTGGGGTCTGCTTGACAGGGAAGGCTATTCTGCTTTCTGGCTGAAAACAATGGAAGACAAGGGCGCTTTGTATTTTACGCTGATGATAGTTCTTGCGGGACTCTGCCTGATCGGGATATTTACCTTTTTTAAGGAAAGGAAGAAAAACTATTGGTGGCGCCTTATCTACATCTGCGGAGGTGTCTACTTGCTGTTCGATCTTTTTGCCATTGCCGCAGGTCTTGGATTCTGGCATGATCTCCTTCTGATGATGTTTGATACATCTTCGCCGTACTGGAATTTCATCTGGGGAGGTTTTATTTTACTTGGCTGTTTAGTTTTTTTGCTGGGTATATCACTTCTCATAAAACAAATAAAGCAGAAGGATTAAAATTATTCCTTTATGCCGTATACTCATATACAATTTTACCCCGAAGCGCTGAAAAACGTTTCGGGGCATTTTGGTTTTCATGATTATTTCAGAAATGGGTCTGCTTTCTGTTTCCTTTTTTAATTCATCAGCGTAATAACGGTCACCTAAAGGTATCAAAGTCCTGTAAACTCTTCTGTTAGCAAAACTGCATTTTGCAGCTTTAGGGAAGGTCCTCCGCTATCTCTTTGTAGACTTCAAGTATGTCACTGACGTCCTCGTCCTTTTGGTTTGAGAATTTTAGACGCCGCATGTCAACTTCATCACAGTGAGAAATGCCCCGTTTGTTGACGCTTTTCATAACACCCATAAATTCTCCCCATCTGACAGCCCTCGGTGGCAGGAGTCCGTCGTTTTCTCCTTCAAAATGCTTTACCACCAGATATGGGAACCACATCAGCATGTCGCTCCATGCGTTTTTCATTACAAAAGCATAACTTCGATAGCGTACCCCCTCATGATCGGGATTGGCAGCATTGAATTTTTCAGCCTCAGCGGTGGTGAATGAGTGAAAAACAGTATAAGCATCAGGGTATTTGTCTCCCAATATGCGCAGCCAAAGGTCTGAACATTTTGCTGTGAAACGAACAAGGATATCGGGTGTTTTCATCAGCTTATCGACCGTCACTGAACCGTGATGAGGTGTGGACAGGGTAGTGAGGGTGGCAACGTATTTGCCCATGCCCAGTGTTGATATGGCGTATCTGGCGTCCATTCCCCCTTTTGAATGTGCGATGATATTCAGCTTGCCGCAGCTGGTTTCGGTCACTATCTTTTCTATCCGTTCAGCTATGACCTCACCGTTTTTCTCAGTGGTGCCGTTGCTGTCCTGTCCGCCGTAATATACCTGAAAACCCATGCGCTTCAGCATCTTCGGTACACGTCCCCAATAATTGAAAAGTCTGCTGTCCCGAAATCCCATGCCATGTATAAGTAAGATAGGATATGGCATTATGTTTCTCCTTTCTGTCTGTAAAATGAATTAAATAATTGTCATAAATACAACGCATTAGTCTAAACTAACCAGCAAAATTATATAAATTATAAATAATCTCAATACCCACTTGCAAATTAAAAGAAAATGTGGTAGAATATACACAGAACATAAATAAATGGAGGTGCAGCATTGAAGATACAGGAATCTGCTGAGAACTATCTTGAAAGCATACTTATGATAAGTGAACGTAAGGGCGAGGTCAGAAGTATCGACATCGTAAATGAGTTGGAATTTTCCAAGCCCAGCGTAAGTATCGCTATGAAGAATCTTCGTGAAAACGGTTATATCCTTGTGGATAAGGACGGTTACATCACTCTGACTGAAAAAGGTATGGAGATCGCTGAGAAGATGTATGAAAGACATAAGCTTTTCTCAAAGCTGTTCATGTCCCTCGGCGTAGATGCCAAGATAGCTGCAAAAGATGCATGCCGTGTTGAGCATATCCTGAGTGATGAGACCTTTGCTGCAATAAAGAAATACATTGCAGACCATGATCTTATTGAAAAGTAAAACTTTGGCGGAGCGGCTGCTCCGCCATTTTTATTTGTCAAGCTTCTTTAGTGTCTCATCAAGTATCGCTTTTCTGAGTTCTGTCAGCCAATCCGAGAATGCTGCTGTGTCTGTGCCGTAACTCAGGTTCAGTTCCCGCTCGTTTTCAGACCAGGTATCAAGAGGGGATTCATTGTGCTGTATAAGCGCTTCCAGTTTATCAAGGGCTTTGAAAAGCTTTGCTTCAAGCGTTTTTTGTTCTGTCATTTCCTTATACAGTGCTGCAAATTCAGCAGATACATTCGTCGGGAGAGATGCTACCCACTCTGCCAGCAGCCTGTCCTCTGTTTCACGGTCTTTCTCGGTCTTGATGAAAGTTGGTATGTCGCCTGTGAAGCACTCTCCAAGATCGTGTATCACACACATTGCAGTCAGCTTGTTTATGTCTGCTTCGGGAAATTCTCCACGCAGCAATATCGCCATCAGCGAAAGCCGCCAGCTGTGTTCAGCCACACTTTCTATCCGCCTGTTTGAAGTCGTGCAGTGGCGGGTGGTGTCTTTCAGCTTTTCAGCGGT
>CAMNMO010000359.1 GCA_946544695.1 uncultured Ruminococcus sp.
GGTCGATCGCAACATATACATTATCCATCTGCTCGCCTCCGATATCGCACGTATGTTTGTATTTTTAGTATAGCACACATTTGTTCGATTGTCAACAGTTTATCGAAAGTTTGTTCGAGTTTTTACATTTTGTATACAATGACAGTATTTGCAGAAAAGCAAAAAATATCCCGCAGGCTGTTCTGCGGGATAATAATTATTATAGTACACGGCGCCTTCTGCCCTGCTTCTGCTTTATGGCACCCGAACGGTAAGCTTTCAGCAGTTCACGCAGGTCATTTATCTGACCAAGCAGTTCCTCGCCTTTATCGGTATCGGATATATTCGCACGGTGTTCAAGACGTTCCACCATGCTGATAGTCGGGGTATGTTCGCTTTCGCCCGATATGAACGGTTTATGTTCGGCAAGGTTGAGGCTGTGGCTGTCATAGATAAGCGTGTAGCCTGCTATACCCGTTGCCTTCCGGTAAGCTTTGGATATCCCGCCGTCTATAACAAACAGCTTGCCGCCCGCCTTGACAGGGCTTTCGCCGTTCTTTATCTTAACAGGAACATGACCGTTTATTATATGTCCCTTATCGGGGTCAAGCCCGAACATCTCCAGTATATACCTGCACACATCTGCCTGTTCGGCAAAATGATAATAGGCGTTATAATTTTCAACATGCAGTGACTTGTCGGCAATGAAATACCTCTCAAAGAAAGCCATCTTGTCCTTGCCGTAAAGAGGCGAATTCGGTCCGCACCACAGATACCAAAGCATATCGGCAGAATTTTCCTTTTCTTCGCCGTTATGCAGGAAGTATGCTTTGTTAGCCACCTCATCAAGCTTATCAAGCAGGGCTTTTCCCGAATATTCATTACCTTCTATCGTAACCGACAGCGGCATGCCGCTGTCATCGAGCGGGATACAGCCGTGAAAAAGCAGATTGCCGTTTATCGCCTTATACATAGAACCGTTTGAATACAAAAACCTTATATGTTCAGCAAGCTTTTCACTGTGCATGAATGAATTTGCAAGCACTGTCATAAGTTCATTTTCCTCATCGGTAAGCGCAAGCGGGTCAGCCTTGCTTACTGTGGGGAAATTCTTGTCAAGCAGTTCATAGGTCACACCGCCCAGCCGAACGGTGCCGTTTTCGGGGTCGATATTGCCGAACACTTCCCTTGCGTCCATGCCCCACTCAGGATGACGCTTTATCAGCTGACTTTCAAGCTTCAGCTGTATCACTGTTATAGCCTTGTGCATCTTCGCAACAAGTCTTGTATCGACAGGGTCATAGATGTTGTCATCAAGAGTCTGCGGCATGAACAAGGCACAGTCATCGTCCTTGTAGACCTCACCTGCAAAAACAGCCAGCGCCCTCAGATTAAGACCATAGCCGTCCTCGAGTATATCAAAGTTATTATACCTCATGGCTATGCGGATAACGTTGGCGATAAGTGCCCTGTTGCCCGATGCTGCACCCATCCAGGAGATATCATGGTTGCCCCACTGGATATCCACATCATGCATCCTGACCAGTTCGTTCATAATGATATCCGCACGGGGACCTCTGTCATATATATCTCCGATAATATGAAGGCTGTCGATAGCCAGAGACTGTATCACCTTGCAGAGTTCATTGATAAAATGGTCTGCTATGCCTGTATCCAATATGGTGGTGATTATCTCATCATAGTAATATTCTTTTATGACATCATCAGTAACATTAAGGAGTTCGTCCAGTATGTACACCATATCCTGCGGGATACTTTTCCTTACACGGGAACGTGTATACTTGGCAGACACCGCTTCAAGCACCAGTATCAGCCTGTATATGGTCAGTCTGCGCCACTCATCTGTCAGCAGACCTTCCTTTTTAAGACGCTTCTGTTCCTTGTCCGGGTAATAGATGAGTGCAGCAAGCGCTTCCCTTTCGGCTGAGGAAACAGTTTTACCAAGTGTCAGATCTATCTTGATCTTTATCATTCCCGATGCGCTTTTCAGCATGTGCAGAAATGCTTCGTATTCGCCGTGCATGTCACTGAAAAAATACTCCGTTCCCTTTGGCAGACTGCGTATCGCAGACAGATTGACTATCTCGCTTGCAGCGCTGTCAATGTTAGGAAATTCCTTTGCAAGCAGTTTCAAATATTTCTTGTCCATTTTTTGTCACACTTTCTTATCCTTATATTCCTTCCATCCGCCGCCTTCAAATATCTCAAAACAGCCCCACTGCGGCTTTCCTGCGTTTCTGCCCCTGACACGTAAAGGCAGAAGGGCGTCATGCTGCTGATCGGGCATCGGGTCACCGATATCCTGCCAGCCGTTCAAGTCGATGTGCGGCTGCCATTCCTCGATCGCAGACCTCTCATCGGGATACCAATTATCATAAGAACACATCACCGCATCGGGAGATGTATAGATAAAAACATAGGTACCCTGTTCATCTGAGTACATAACTATTTTATATACCTTTTCAGCATCATTGATGAAAAAAGGCACTTTGATAAACGCAAGTTTTCTCACATCAGTATCCTCTCAGCTAAGGTCAAGGGTCTTGTAGCCCGCTTCATCTATGAAATGCTGAAGCTTTAAAAACTCACGCCTGTTCACAGTATCACTCAGCAGACCTTTTCTGTTGAACAGGACCTTTGAATGTTCTCCCTTAGTGTAGAACTTGAAATAAGGCGGTCCTGCACAGATATCACGTTCTGCGATACAGCTTGTGCCATCTATCAAACATTCCGAGAATACGATCTTCTCACCTGTTGAAAACGTTATCGCTTCATCATCAAGTCCGACTATATCGGTATAGCTTTTCACAAGACCTTTCATGTCTGTGTCCTCCCTTAACATTTATCACATATAATTATAACACCTAATATGAATTTATTCAACCGTTATACTAACTAATTTTCGCAGATACGAAAACGCTTTCGGAGAATAACAGTAACAGAGATCGGGCAATTTGCCGCAGCAAATATTGCACATTAAGATGCCTTATGTCCGGGTAAATCATACAGATATATCACAAGGCGAACTTATTGATATTCTGAATGCTGCTAAAAATCGGTCAGTCATAAAATTGCAGATCTATATATAGTAAACGACATTAGATTTTCGACATAAACTGCTTACAGCTGCCG
>CAMNMO010000360.1 GCA_946544695.1 uncultured Ruminococcus sp.
TTTGACGGCGACCCTGCGGCATACAACACCGATGAGATAATCTTCTCATACCCGGGTATCTATGCTATTCTCACCAATCGCATAGCGCATGAACTTTTCCTGCTTGGCGTGCCGCTTATCCCCAGGATAATGACTGAACATGCCCACAGCGTCACGGGTATTGATATACACCCTGGTACCACCATAGGAAAATATTTCTTTATCGACCACGGCACAGGCATCGTTATAGGCGAAACGACTGTTATAGGTGACAACGTGAAGATCTATCAGGGCGTAACACTGGGTGCGCTTTCAACCCGTGGTGGACAAAGCCTGCGCAATAAAAAACGTCACCCTACCATCAAGGACAATGTTACTATCTACTCGGGTGCATCTATACTGGGCGGAGATACAGTGGTCGGCAAAGATGTTGTCATCGGCGGTAATGCTTTTATAACTACCTCCGTTCCCGATGGTGCAAAAGTAAGTGTCAGGTCGCAGGAACTCCGATACAACTATGACAGCAAACGCCCTGTTGAATGCGCTGAACTTGACCCGAACGAAACATGGTACTATATGATATGAATATCATTGCATCGTGATAATATGTTTATATCTGCTGTACAAAAATTCTACCCACAAATACAAAATAGTATGATATAATATTATCCGTGATAAGGATATTTCCGTATCCGACTCCGATCACACTCCAAAATGATACACTGTCTGTTTTGTTTTTGCCATCTGGCAAAGCCGCACTTGTGAGAGGGTGCGGCTTTTTTTTCTTGACAGCAAAGCAGTGTTCTGATATAATTATAGTAAACGACATATAGATTTTCACTTATACCGACCGCACTGCCTGCGATATTTGGCGGTGTGGTCGGGATAAGTCAGAAAATCTATGTCGTTTAATATAATATATCCTATTTAAACTTTTTCGGAGGTAAAAAATGCAGAACTATAACACCAATACATCTTCCCTTGAATCAAAACATGGAAAGATCGTATTTACAGAATACATACCCAAGACAGAAAAAGCTCCTTGTGTAATAATGAGTCACGGATTCAATTCCTGTGCAGATGAACTTACAGATGTGGCAGAAAAGCTTGCTGAAAACGGCATATATGCTATATGCTACGATTTCAACGGCGGCGGTACACGCTGCAAAAGCAGCGGCAAGACCACTGACATGAGCGTTCTTACCGAACAGGACGACCTGAGAGATATGGTAAGCTATGCACTGGCACAGTCCCGCACGGACGGTCTTTATCTTTACGGAGAAAGCCAGGGCGGTTTCGTTTCGGCGATCACTGCACCTGAACTGGAAAGTGTAAAAGGGCTGTTCCTTGTTTACCCCGCATTCGTCATCCCGCACGACTGGCTTGGCAAGACAGAGGACGAGATAGCAGGTGAATTTGAGTTCATGGGCGTAAAGCTGACAAGGACTTACTATGACGGCGTACCGAGGTATGACGTAACTGCGAAAGCCGCTGAATTCAAAAAGCCCATAAAGATATGGCATGGCGGTGCTGACCCTGTGGTCGATCCCGAATACTCGCTGAAGCTTGTAAAAGCTGCCGAAAAATGCGAGCTGACAGTATTCAGCGGACTGGGACACTGGTTCCCGCCCGAGATAAGGAAAAGGGTCGCAGCAGAGATAGTCGAAAGGGTCATGGAATAAAACAAAAAATACCTCCTGCGGAAATAATATCCACAGGAGGTTTTGTTATTGAAAAAACTAAGTCAGCTGTACCTGACAGCCATGCTATTCCGAAAGCATATCCTCCAGTATAGCTGCTGCATCAGTGACACAGCCCCTGCAAGGCCGAAGGACTTTGCCTGTACCGAAACCTTTAAGTTCACGACAGACAACAGAACTGTTCATCTCGGTGAAACGACGTTCAAGTTCAGCTATCTTGTCAGCAGCACCTTCTTCACCGTATTTTTCTATAAGCACCTGTTCAGCTGCAAGCACGGCACCGCACTTGACCATTCTGCCGCCTGCAAAGGGTCTTGAAACGGTAAATGCCTGTTCCTCTGTCATACCCGCATCATCAGCAAAGGCACACAGCACAGCACCCGAACAGGTATATCCGTTTTTATGGTTATTTATGGCTTTTTCGGTCTTTTCAGACATAAAAGTCCTCCTTATAAAATGCCGCAGCTGTTACTTTCTGTTGAGCGGCAGGACCGAGTTTTTGATGACAAGCTCGCCCTCTATGGTACGCATACGGTAAACAGTGCTGGGGTCGTTGAGTCTCTGTATAAGAGTATTGACAGTAAGTTCAGCCATATACTCAGCATCAATGCTTATCGTTGTGATAGTGGGGTCACTGACCTCAGAGATAAGGTAGTTATCATAACCGACGACAGAAACATCTTCGGGCACAGAATAGCCATGCTCACGCAGCTGCTTGATAGCCTGGAAAGCAGCTTCATCACAGTTGCAGACAAAAGCGGTAGGCATATCCTCAGGGAATACCAGATCTATCGGATCGGAATACTTGTCTCTGTCCTCGATGATCCAGTCATCACGTATCTCGAGATCATGTTCGATGAGAGCTTTAAGATAACCCATATATCTGTCAAAGATACTTGATGTGGCAGTCTTTGAACCGATGAAGCCGATGCGTCTGTGACCGAGACTTATAAGGTAATTCGCCAGCTTATAGCCGCCGTTGTAGCCATTGGTAACGATGGAATCTACCTTCAGTCCAGGAACATAGTAGTCCAGCAGGATAAGGTGCTCAACATTCTCGGAAAGCTTCTGAGCGTATAAGTGAGATATCTCACCGAGCGATATGAGCGCCGATATCTTTCTGTCAGTTACGATGTTGGGCAGCACAAGGTTCTCCTCGTCCTTGTACTCCAGATTCTCTATAACACAGTAAAGGTTCTCTCTTTTAAGTCTCTGCACAAGGCTGTTATACAGCGTCCAATAGAACGAACCGCTGAGACCCACATACTTTTCGGGTATAAGTACACCGATATTGCTCTTTTTACGTGAAGTCACGGTCTTTGACGGAACATACCCCATCTCCTCTGCCACCTGTTTTATCTTGGCACGGAGTTCTTCGCTGACACCGCTTTTATCTGCGAGTGCCTTAGACACTGTAACATTACTGGTATTACATGCCTTAGCGAT
>CAMNMO010000361.1 GCA_946544695.1 uncultured Ruminococcus sp.
CCTGATCCTCGTGCGCGCCTGAAGGCGCTGAGTTTCCCGTCTCGGACTGTGCAGCCGTGCTTTCCTTGGCGCTCTTATCCGCCTTAGCAGCCGAGCTGTCACTGCCCGCTGTTCCGCCGCAGCCTGCCATCATACCTGTTATACATACCATAGCCACAACTCCTGCTGCGAAACGCTTGAATAGTCTTTCTCCCATCGGGGTACTGACCTCGCTTTCGTTTTTTTCGTTTTCGGGATAGTTATCCCCCATTCTGGTTTTAACATTTTTTCTCCTTTTTTACAAGTCAAAAATTGCCCTTTGATTTGTACAAACAGTCAGTTTTTGTGCTTTGTGTTTAAAATTATAGTTTATATTAACTGGTTATTAATGATGTTTTACCGTTCTTTCACCGAATGATATCCTGCGGGATAAGCTGCCATGCCCTTATCAGGGCGGAAACAGACTGTTGTGACGCCCCGCAAAATATGACAAATGCTTTCTCAGTTCCCCAGGAACATCTGCTTTACACGCAGTTCGCATTCCCGCTGAAAATCGTTCCTTGCCAGGCTGTGTGCTTCATCAAAGAATTCGGCAGCAGCCTGCCTGTCACCTTTAAGTGCGGCGCACCTGCCCATTATCGAGCAGTAGTCCTGCCTGAGTTCCCGCCTGCTGCCCGCATACTGTATCATTTGCTCGGCTTCCGCAAGCTTAGCCGCAGCGCCCTCGCTGTCACCATTGCGCAGCATATCCTTTGCAAAGGCTATGGCACGCATGGCAAGTGCAGAATCTATCATGGCATCGTAAAGCATGTTGATGCCCCTGCATTCCGAGAACACCTTCGATGCATCACCGAAGTTGTATTCCATAAGGCGTATATCGCCCTTCTGCGCAAGTGTCAGCATGCGCAGATAATAGTAATTCACCATCTGCCCCCTGCCCGATGTGAAGCCGTACATCTCATTCAGGTGCGAACGGTCGGTGATATCCAGCAGGCGCAGGGCTTCATCGTATTCAAAAGTATTCAGGTTATACATTACAAGAAAGTTCAGGTAGCCGTTGTAGTATCCCCTTTCTGACGGGGCAGAAAGGTCGCTGATGCGCAGGTGTTCATCGATCTCAGCAGCCAGTGCACGGCTCATTCCCTCGTTATTGAAACGCTGCACGATCCTGCTGTAAAATTTATGCTCATTGTTGACGTTAGGCAGCACGAGGTAATAAATCACCAGCATCATAACAAATCCCACGGGCACGGTGATCATAAGTCTCATCAAATAACTCTGTGAGCTGAACATACCGAGCACGATCATGCCGATAAAAGTGCAGCAAAGCCACCACATGCCCATCGCTGCAAATTTCAGTTTGAAGTCACGCTTGACGCCCAGCGCCTTTGCGTCCTTTTCATAGCCCATTTTGTCGTTGTTCTCTTTCATTTCCGACCTCCCGATATTTTTTCTTTTGCCCTGCCTGCCGCATCGGGCGAAAGCTTTTCAAGCAGTGCGACGATCTCATCTCTTTCCTCATCGCTGCTTACGTACCAACTGTTTGTGCAGGTCGTGTTCTCCATTCGTCTCAGCACCTCATGCTGTTCGCCGTATTCATGGTGATCTGTTATATTTCCCACCGGTGCCCGGCGCCGGCTTTTGTTCTCCTCCATGTTGTCCTCCGATGATTTTTAATAATAAATGAACAATTTTTATTATTATAACCTATTTTCTCTCCTACGTCAATAGCCTGCGTCCGTACAGCACGGAAATCAATTTTTGCATAATACAAAGGTTTGAACATGCATTACGGCTGTAAAATATGGTGTTGAGTGTATTCCCCCCGCCGTAAGGCAAATGCGTGAACGCATGGGGGAATACACAAAATACAGCTTTGTTTTGTCAAAATTGATTTCCGTGTCCGTACAGTATGATCTGCGTCCCGAAAACGAACGCCACGATATACGGCAAAAAAATACCGCCGCAGACCTTATGCCTGCGGCGGTGATGTTTTAATTTACTGCTTTGCTGCAAAATGTGCATTGAGCTTCTCGACCAGTGCTGCGGGGTCAGTGCCGTGTACTGCACAAGCCTCCTCGATGGTCTCGCCTCTTGAAGCGGGGCAGCCGAGACAATGCATACCTATTTCCAGGAACAGGGGTGCAACGTCAAAATCATTGTCAAGGATATCACCGATAACGGTATCCTTAGTTACTGAATATGCCATTTTATGATCCTCCTTTTTGCTTTTTTTACTATTATAACCTCTTTTGTCGGAAATTGCAATAGCTAAAGAGGAATTTTTTATTGTACACATCATTAATTTTTCTGACTGCCGAATGATAGCTCGGGTCACTGCCCCCACCTTGCCATAGACAGCCTGATATAATACCCCCTGTCAACACCGCAGACAGGGCAGTTTTCAGGCACTTCGCTGCTCTCTATTATAAAGCCGCAGTTAAGGCAGACCCATGTTTCGCTGCTATCGGACCTGTACAGCTTATCCTCTTTCATCAGCCTTGCAAAAGTCCCGAAACGCTCGCTGTGGGTGCTCTCTATCTTTGCGATGTTCTCAAAGTCCCTTGCCACATCGGCAAAGCCTTCTTCACGGGCGGTTTTTGCAAACTCGGGGTACAGCGTTTCAGCCTCATTGCCCTCGTGCTGCACAGCAAGTTCAAGCAGCCCGCAGACATCGTCTGTCAGGTCAACGGGGTAATCGGCACACACCTGCACCTGCTGCCCCGAAAGCTCCTTCAGATGCCCGTAGAACACCTCAGCATGCTCCTTTTCCTGGTCTGCCGTAAAGCGGAAAAGCTCAGAAACTGCGTAATGCTGCTGCTTAGCTTTCTGCTGTGCGAAGCTGTACCTTGTGCGTGCCTGAGTCTCGCCCGCAAATGCACGCATGAGGTTTTCCTTAGTTTTTGAATCTGCAAATCCCATAGCTGTTCTCCTTTTAATTAAAAATTTTTCTGACGTATCAGACTGTCAGTGTGCCGTTCTCGCTTTCCTCAAGCAGCAGCACCTGTTCTTCTTCGGCAGTATATGCATTTATATAAACAAGCACCTTCCTGCCGCTGCCCGCCCGACAGGTGTATTCGTAGCACAGCACCTCATTGCCGCCGTCTGTGGGAATGACAGCTATGCGGCCGCTGAT
>CAMNMO010000362.1 GCA_946544695.1 uncultured Ruminococcus sp.
ATGCCGAAAACGGAAATATAGTCATCACCTCAACGCAGGAAGCATGACCATAATTACAGCACACATTATCAAACAAGATACGGAGTATTATGATGGAACTAAAAAAGATAGGATATGACCTGACTGTTTGCAAGGTCAGGGAAATAAAAGATATCGCACTTGACGACGATTTTTACTTTATCGGCAGGACCGATGAGGAACTGTCACTTGTCTGCAAGACAGAAAGCACACCTGCGCAGACCACCGAACGTGATGACGGCTGGAGAGGTTTTCGCATTCAGGGAGTGCTGGATTTCTCGCTGATCGGCATACTTGCTAAGCTGTCAGGGATACTTGCCGAAAACAAGATCGGTATATTTGCAGTTTCGACTTACAACACTGATTACATTCTGGTCAAGGAAGAAAACTTCGACAAAGCACTTGCAGTGCTTGCCGAAGCGGGATACACGATAGTTTAAAGGAGGTAAATGCATGACATTTGTTTGCTACCCCAAATGCACGACCTGCAAAAAGGCGCAGAAATGGCTTGACGAACAGGGTATAGGCTATGAAGTACGTGACATAAAGGAGAACAACCCGACTTACGATGAACTGAAAGAATGGCACGCCAAAAGCGGCCTGCCGCTGAAAAGGTTATTCAACACCAGCGGGCTGCTGTACAAATCAATGGCACTGAAAGACAAGCTGCCTGAAATGACCGAGTAAGAACAGCTGAAGCTGCTTGCGACCGACGGCATGCTGGTAAAACGCCCGATACTCATTAACGGAGATACCGTTCTTGTGGGCTTCAAAGAGGCTGAATGGGCTGATATGTGATAAACAAAAAACGTACCTTTGCATCAAGCACAGGTACGTTTTATTCTTTTATATGTCATCAGTCAGCGACCAGCTTTTTAAGCTTATCCACCGCAGACTTCACGGGATTGCCCTTTGGTTTATAGAAATGCTGATAGTCCTTGGAGTTTTCCCAGTCGCCGCCCCACTTCCAGCCTTTGCTTGCAAATACTTTATAAGCAAGGTCATGGTGGTTTATCTTATGGGGAAAATCACGGCTGCGGTCTACATACTGCGTGCCGTTTGCAGGGCTGACTTTTTCGCCCACGATATAAGGATTATATCTGGGATTGATGTCAATGGCTCTCCCCAAAGCGTGCAGCGAAAGTTCATGTGTGCCTGCCACGTTACGGAAGTTGAACGCAGATGAGTTATTATCGCTCATCGAAGCTTCATCATCGCCGTTATACTCATCACACAGTCTGATCTTTTCTATCTCATACTCAGCTTCAAACAGCATCTCAAAGATCTCCAGGACCTCTTTGGCAAGAGTTTTATGCACAACCAGTTCACCATCGGCTATCCTGTGGTCAAAATCCAGATACCTGACTTTGAGATATGACAGATCATCAAGATCGATCTCGCTGTTATCCCTGTAAGTTTTGCCGTTCATCTTATCCCTTATCTCAGCAGGGACAGGTGATGCAGAAAAACCTTCACGAAGCAAAAACACTTCATTCTTCATACTTTATCCTCCAAACAGTGACCTTGCAATGAAATCATAAACATTACATCGGCATTAGATATTTTATCAGATATATCCCATTTTGTCAAGTGGACAAATGAATAGTATTATCAGCCTTATTAAAAGAAAAACATACACCCTTCACAAAAAGCACAGGGAGAACACACGTTTCTCCCTGTATACACCATATCATACCTTTACAGCGGGTTTTTCGGGCACTGAATTCGGGTGGAAGGTAGTAACGACCTCCTGTACCTTTTCATAAACACCGTACTCGTCCTCTCTATATGCCACATCCATCAGCTGCTTGATATCCACAATAAACTTATCGTACTCAAATGGTATGGGCTGACCGATATGTATTTTCTGGTTCTTGGTACGCATCAGACCTTCTTCAGCCATCAGCTTTTCCTCATATAGCTTCTCACCGGGGCGCAGACCTGTGTAAACGATCTTGATATCCACATCAGGCTTATGACCCGAAAGCTTTATAAGGTTTCTTGCAAGAGTGTCTATCTTGATGGGTTCACCCATATCAAGAACATATATCTCCGAACCATTGCCAAGCACACTTGCCTGAAGCACCAGTGAAACCGCTTCGGGGATACTCATGAAGAAGCGGTTTATGTTTTTGTCAACGACCGTAACAGGGCCGCCCTCTGCGATCTGCTTTTTGAAAAGCGGGATAACAGAACCGTTGCTTCCCAGTACGTTACCGAAACGCACAGCACAGAACTGAGTGTGGGGTGTAAAATTTTCAAGTGCAGGATCGGGAACAAAGTCCTCATCGGTCATGTGTGCGTGGAGTCTTGGCAGTTCACCGCATCTGCCGTGCTTTACCATATAGTCAAATGTCTGGATTATCATTTCACACAGACGCTTGCTGGCGCCCATGATATTAGTGGGATTTACAGCCTTATCAGTCGATATGAGGACAAAACGCTGACAGCCGCTTCTCATTGCAGCATAGGCTGTCTTGTATGTCCCGACAGCGTTGTTCTTGATGGCCTCACAGGGGCTGTCCTCCATCAGCGGAACATGCTTATGTGCAGCCGCATGATATACGATATCGACATGATATTTCTCAAACACCTCATTGATGCGCTTATTGTCACGCACCGAACCGATCAGCACCACCAGGTTAAGCTCAGGCATTTTTCTGCGCAGTTCCATCTGGATATCATAGGCATTATTTTCATAAACATCGAAAATTATCAGCTGTTTCGGGTTATGCTTTGCTACCTGTCTGCACAGTTCGCTGCCTATGGAACCGCCGCCGCCTGTTACAAGCACCACCTTGCCCTGCAGATTGTCATAGACCTCAGACATATCCATCTCGATAGGTTCTCTGCCAAGCAGGTCTTCAATGGCGACTTCCTTCATCTTAGCCACGGATACATCGCCTGTTACCAGCTGATAGATACCCGGAAGGTTTTTCAGCTCACAGCCTGTCTCTTTACAGATGTTGAGCACATCACGCCTGTCTTCGGCAGATGCACTTGGTATGGCAACATAAATGGCATCAACTTCATATTTCTGAGCTGAAAGCAGTATGTCGTCACGTCCGCCGACTATCTGTCTACCGTCGATATATCT
>CAMNMO010000363.1 GCA_946544695.1 uncultured Ruminococcus sp.
CCTCAGCGGCAGGTGCAACCGTTTCGACCGCAGGCTCAACGACCTCAGCGATAGGTTCAACCGCTTCGACCGCAGCTTCAACGACCTCGGCGGCAGGTTCAACCGCTTCGACCGCAGGCTCAACGACCTCAGCGACAGGTTCTGCCGCTGCTTCTGCGGACTGTTCTGCTGTGCCGTAATCGGGCTGTTTCAGGGTGTCGGCGGCGGGTCTGCTGCCGAATACTATGCTGTCTGCCATTTCCAGATAACGCCTGTAAAGCGCACTTTCAGCGCCGCTGTCTGCGGGCAGTTCGGTGTGCATTATTATCATGCTGCCGCTGCGGTCTATCTCCAGTGCGGCACTGTATTCACCGCCTGCCGCACGGCGTGAAGTCACCTTTATATAGCCGTTCCTGTCGTTGCGGACAGTGTCGCTGTCCAGCTGCGCACCAAAGCCTTCAAGCTGCGATGCAATGCCCGACTGCATTGCTTCGTCCTCGGTGAATGCGATTATCTCGCAGTCAAAGTCATCTGCCCTGCCTGCGGGCTTGTAGTAAACGTCATTGAGTGCGGCACGGCTGTTGTCCTTGCGCCTGAAAACTGCGGTGGCGCAGGCAGTCAGCCATACACCGTCAGCTATCTCAAAGCACTCGCAGTCAGGGTCGGCAATGTCTGCCTTCTCAAATGCCATGCCGTTGTCACGGGCGTATTTTTCAGCACTTCCGCCCTCAGCGCCGACCAGTGTCACGCTGTTGCTGACAAAGCCGCTGCACAGCAGCACATTGGGCTTGCGCACGCAAAGCTTTTCCAGCGAGGTGCAGCCGTTGAATGCGTTGGGGTGTACCTCCAGTGCGGAAACAGGCAGGTCGATGTTCTTCACATCAGCGCAGCTTATCTCCTTTACAGCAGTCATTCCCTCGGGCGCACTGACACAGTCTGCTGCCTGCAAAAGCTGTGCAAGCGTGCCGTCGTTCCGGCGGAAGTTTCCTCTGTCACGCACGGTGAGTTCGCCGTTTTTAAGCATCACAGCAGCGGTATCCTCGCCTGTTTCACCGACTGTGTTGAGGCGCCATTCATTGAGTCTGCCGAAAGCATAGCCCCTGCTTTCAAAACCGAATGCCCCGTAAGGCGTCATCAGTCCCTGTGCAGATGCCTTTGTTACGGTGTAACGCAGGCGTGCTGCGATGTCGGTCTTAGCAAACAGGTGAAACAGAAAAGCGAACTTGTCCTTTGAGCTGCCCGAAAAATCACCCTCGTAACCGCTGCGGCAGTCGAGCCTGTCCACAGCATCGGGGTCACAGCCGAGTTCTGAAAGCGCAGCTGCTTCCTCAGCTGAAAGTTCTGTCTTGTCGCCGCCCCATGCAGCAAAAATAAGCTCAGCCATCGAGGGTCCTCCGCCGTCACGGGCAAAGATCAGGCTGTCCTCGGTCTCAGCGACCCTGACACCGTACCCGCTCTGAAAGCATACGCTGCCGATGCCGTTTGCAGCAAAGATCTCTGCAAGTATATCCTTGTCCGCCTTGTAGGAAATAAAATCGCAGACGGAGCTGTTGTTCATGATCTCCATTTTATTGTGACCTCCCTTGTCCAGTCGCACACATATTTATCCCGCAGCCTGCCTGCCACGGAAGATGTCCTTATTTACAGGCATAACAAGACGCTATACCTTACTGTATTATAACATATTTTTGACAAAATTGCAATAGTTTCACAACAAAATGTCCCACCATGAAACACCGAAAACTGCCCGCAGAACAGTCCCCCTGAAACTGTCAGCGAACGAATGCGGTCATATCAGCAGGTAGGCAAGTCCCAGCAGCAGCTTCAGGTCGGCGCCCTGCTTGTAAAGCAGGTAGATAAGCATGCCTATCAGCGCCTTTTCCTCATCGATGCCAAGCGGCGTTTTTTTGCGTGGAGGGGCTTCGGCGGGGGACTGCTGCACATTCCCGTCAACGGCGCTGCGGGCACGCTGCTGCATCTCGGTGACCCGCCTGATGGCTTCTTCCTGCATTTTGTGAAAGGCGGCATCAGAGTGTTCCAAGAATACTTCCACCTCCAAGCAGACTGTCTTTAAGGGCAGGGTAGATGTTCAGCAGCCTGTAAACCTTGATAACACGGTCGAGTTTGGGCTTGTTCTCATCACGCAGCAGGGGGCGCAGGGCGATAAGCAGCCTGATGTTGTCATCGTCATTGGCAGCGGACTGAAAAAGCTGACCGAGCTGCATCAGTTTGACAGGGTCGATAGCAGGGACGGTGTCATTTTGCGGCGCCTGAGGTGCGGGGGACTGTTCGCTGCTGTTGCTTAGCATGTCAGCAAGCTGGCGGATCTGATTCATGCTGTCCTCATCATTGAGGACAGACTGGAGTTTATCCATGAGATCGTCCATAAGAGCTCCTTTCGTGAGGGTGATAAAAAAAGTGAAACTTCAAGTCACAGCGAACGAACGAACTCTGCGGACAGTCAGGTTTTGGCAGGTCGGTGACGCTGCTGTGCTGTTTCGGAGTTCCTATTTCCCGCTGAGCTTCTTTATCAATGCCTGCGCCTGCGGACTTGACAAAAGCTTCTCACAAGCCGCCTTGTCCCCCAGCGCTTTCGTCAATGCATTCGCCTGCGTCGGCGGCAGGTTCTTTATCGCACGACTTATATCACCGCTTTTCAGACTTTTCTCAAGTTGTGCAGGCTGCATGCCAAGCTTTTTTGCCGCCGCATTTACAAGCGCTTCCATGTTTTGGGGTTCTGAGTTTTGCTGTTTCATAAAGTTTGCTCTCCTTAAAAAATTGTAAATTTTATTATTATTGCACTTACAGTCTTGATTTTTCTGGGCAAATGTGCTATACTGTTCTAACAGAGTCCGATAATATATGCCGCTTTTGCGAACGAATATTCGCAGCGTTTCAAAGTGCTTTGAGCACTCATTTCAGACGGTCGGACAAGTGCAGTCCGCTTGCACCAAAAAGTTGTACGGTCATCTTTTTGACGCTCACGGGCTTTCTGCATGGCAGTCACCCGGGGGTCTCTGTGGTCGGCAGCTGTATATCCCGCAGGACTTTTTGGGGAGGTTCCGTATGAGGATCGTGATTTTTTCGGATACACACGGCAACTATGCCGCTATGCATAAAATAATAAAGCGTAAC
>CAMNMO010000364.1 GCA_946544695.1 uncultured Ruminococcus sp.
ACCTCCAGCGGTGAATCGCTGAGATATGCGCCGACCTCCACATTCTCCTTGATATTCAGGTTCGGTATCAGGTTGTACATCTGGAAAATATATCCGAGATGCTTGCGCCTGTATTTCGTCAGCGCCTTTTCGTTCATGTCGGCGGTCTTTTCACCGTCTATGGAGATATAGCCGCTGTCTGCGGTGTCGATGCCCCCGATGATGTTGAGCAGTGTGGATTTGCCCGAACCCGAAGGTCCCAGCAGCACGCAGAACTCCCCTTTTTCAATTTGCAGGTCGATGCCCTTCAGCACCTCTACCCTGCTCTCGCCATCTCCGAAGGCACGTTTTATGCCGTTAAGCTCAAGAAACATTTTTTATCCTCCTTATGTCATTACGACAATACATTTGAATCATTGTTCATGTGTTCATTATATCACTGTTTTTGAATGAAGTCAATAATTATCCAAAAAAATCATTCACAAGGTTAGCAACCACAAACCGCATAAAATTGTTGATTTCATACTATTCGGTGTCAGGCGGTCACTGATGCCGCCTATACGCCGCTGAGTCCGTGGGTGAATGTTCAAAAGTCCACATTAATTTTCTTATATAAACACTAAAATCAGCCAATACGACGATTTTTTCAACTTCACCGAAAAGTGCTTGAAATCCCTGTTTCATAGTAGTATAATAGAAAACGTTGTTTGCAAAATTAATGTAAAAGAGGTAATGTGATAATGTCATCTCAGGCAAAAACGTCTACCGAGCAAAAGCTCAAGCCCAAGCTGTTTTCGGTCATCAAGAACTATTCTAAGGAGCAGTTTTTCAAAGATGTCACCGCAGGCGTCATCGTTGCGATAATCGCACTGCCCCTGTCCATCGCACTGGCGCTGGCTTCGGGTGTGGCGCCCGAACAGGGATTGTATACCGCCATCGTCGCAGGATTCATAGTTGCCTTTCTGGGCGGCAGCCGTGTGCAGATAGCGGGACCCACCGCCGCCTTTGCCACCATAGTCGCAGGCATAGTTGCCACTCAGGGCATGGACGGTCTTGTCATATCGACGATCATAGCAGGCATCATCATGATGATAATGGGCTTCTGCCGTTTCGGTGCACTGATAAAGTATATACCCGGTACCATCACCAGCGGTTTCACATTCGGCATAGCCGTTACCATACTGCTGGGACAAATAAAGGATTTCTTCGGGCTGACCTTTAGGCATTCTCCCATCGAGACTGTCGATAAGGTCAAGGAGATAGTCCTCTGCTTCAACACCCTGAACCCGCAGGCTTTGCTGGTGGGTGTCGTATCACTGGCGATACTGGTGTTCTGGCCTAAAAAGCTGGAAAAGATACCTGCCTCACTGATAGCGGTCATAGTCGGTTCGGTCATGGTTGGCGTATTCGGCATGAAGGTCAACACCATCGACACTCTCTACGATGTCTCCAATGAACTTCCCCGCTTCACCATGCCCCACTTCACTTTTGAAAGGGTCAGGGCACTGCTGCCAAACGCATTCACCATAGCTATCCTGGCATCGGTAGAATCCCTGCTTTCCTGCGTTGTGGCAGACGGCATGATAGGTTCAAAGCACCGCTCAAATATGGAACTTGTGGCGCAGGGCGCTGCAAATATAGGCTCTGCACTTTTCGGCGGGATACCCGCTACAGGCGCTATCGCACGTACCGCTGCAAATGTCAAGAACGGCGGACGCACACCTGTTTCGGGCATGGTACATTCGGTGGTAGTGCTTGTGATACTCAGCCTTCTCATGGACAAAGCATCGCTTATCCCCATGCCCACCATCGCTGCCATACTCTTTGTGGTAGCATATAACATGTGCGGCTGGAGGAATATCCGCAACACCATAAAGACAGCCCCCAAAAGCGACATCGCCGTGCTTTTCGTCACACTGATATTCACAGTTGTCTTTGACCTGGTGGTGGCTATCGGCGTGGGCATGGTCATGGCAGCACTGCTGTTCATGAAGAGAATGGCAGATGTTACCGAAGCACACGCATGGGTCGATATCGATGACGAGGACACCGACCCCGACAATATCCTCCTCAAAAAGATACCTCACAACACCAGAGTTTTTGAGATAAACGGACCCATGTTCTTTGCTGCTGCCGACAAGTACAGCTACATGCTTTCAGATGAGAATATCGACGTTCTCTGCATACGCATGAGAAACGTCCCCGCCATAGATGCTGCGGGCGTTGAAGCACTTATGGGCATTGTAAGGCGCTGTGAAAAGCATAATGTCAAGGTGATATTCTCACACGTAAACGAACAGCCCATGCACGCTATGGAAAAGGCAGGCTTCATCGAACAGGTAGGCAAGGAAAATTTCTGCGACCACATCGACACTGCACTTATCCGTGCAGAGGAGATAGAGGAAATGCTTTCCTCACAGAAAGCCTGCTGATAAGCTTAAATAAACATCTCCCAATTTTGAAGTGTATTGCTGATGATACAGAATGGCTTTTTTTCGTATTGTTCCCCCCGCCTTCGGCGGGGGAAACAATACACAACCAAATTGGGATATAAACATATAATAAACAAGCCCCGTGAAATGCATGACGGCATTCTCGGGGCTTTGCTGTATTTCTGTGAGCTTGTCACATTTTGGCAAGTGCTTCTATATCCCTGTCCGAAGGGTTGACCTTGCCTTCGATGATCGTGGCATTTGCGGTGATGACCGCCATTATACAACATCAGCATCATTATACCACACCAAAAAAGCTTGTCAATCTCAGCGGCAAACTTTCCACGGAAATCAATTTTGACAAAACACAGCTGTATTTTTGTGTATTCCCCCCGCCGTAAGGCAAATGCGTGAACGCATGGGGAATACACTCAACACCATATTTTACAGCCGTAATGCATGTTCAAACTTTTGTATTATGCAAAAATTGATTTCCGTGCAGACTTTCCCACAGAGATAAGCTTTTGCATGTCATAAAGTTAAACACATGCACGATGGCAGAAAAATACACTTACGTCAGCAAAACACCGCAGCCGGCTGACTGCGGTGTTCTTATATCAGACGACAAAGCTTTTGACGACGGCAGATGTGAGCATTTTATTTCAAAAAACTAATGTCGTTAACTAT
>CAMNMO010000365.1 GCA_946544695.1 uncultured Ruminococcus sp.
CCGCTGAACTTGTAAACCGCTGCGGTGCTGTTATGCAAGAGATAAAGGGTTTGGAGAAGGAGAGAGATCATCTTGAAACTTCTATGGCTAATATGAGAGCAAAGTCTGTTCTTGAAAATGCAGTTGATGTTAACGGCGTTTCTGTGGCAACAGCTGAACTTTCAAACATCAAGCCCGATGTACTGAGAAAAATGGCTGATGAGCTGAAGGCTGCAAATGATAATGTTATCGTTGTTATGACGACCGTCAACGGTGATAAGGGCAATATCGTTGTTGCAGCAGGTAAGGAAGCTGTTTCAAAGGGTGCACACGCAGGCAAGATAGCAGGCAAGATAGCAGCACTTACAAACGGAAAGGGCGGCGGACGTCCTGATTCTGCAATGGCAGGTGTGGGCGATGTATCGCTGATAGCTTCTGCACTTGCAAAGGCTGCTGAGGTCGCAGGCGAATTCATAAAGTAAGATCATAAACGGCATGGGCAGCAGACTGTTGTCTCTGCCCTCAGCCATGATATTTTCGGAGGAACGCATGTGCGCTAAAAAGGTCGTTGTTAAAACTTATGATGAAAGCTGGGCGCATCGCTTTGAGGAGATATGCGACGAACTGAGACCTGCCATCGGGAAACTTGCAATGCGTATAGAACACGTAGGCAGTACATCGGTAAAGGGGCTTTCGGCAAAGCCTGTTATTGACATCGATGTTGTTATAAAAAGCAGCACTGTTTTCAGCGATGTAGTTTCAGCTTTGGAAAGCATAGGTTATCATCATGAGGGAGACTTAGGCATCAAAGGTCGTGAAGCTTTTAAATACGAGGGCAAGGAACATCTGATGAAACATCATTTGTATGTCTGCACCGAAATGTCCTGTGAACTGAAAAGGCATCTGCTTTTCAGGGACTATCTGCGCACTCACCATGAAGCTGTTACTGAGTACAGCCGTATCAAACAAGAGGGTGCTGCACTTTATCCCGAAGATATCGACAGTTATATAAAACACAAATCTCCTTTTATCGAAAGGATATACAGGGAGATAGGAATATTATAATGTAAACGGAGGTAAGAAAAATGTCTGACTGCTTATTTTGTAAAATAGTGGCAGGGGAGATCCCTTCCAAAAAGATATATGAGGACGAGAGCGTATATGTGTTTGAGGACATTGCACCCACAGCGCCTGTACACTATCTCGTTATACCCAAAACCCATATCTCGAAGCTGAGTGATGTTACCGCAGAAAACAGCGCTGTGATATCTCATATATATGAGGTGATAGCAAAGCTTTCAAAGGAAAATGACGCTATGAAGGACGGCTTCCGTGTTGTTTCAAACTGCGGTGAAAGCGCAGGACAGAGAGTTGTCCATATCCACTTTCATCTGCTTGCGGGCAGACCTCTTACTTGGCCTGCGGGCTGATAGCTGTTTATCAGTATGCTCGTAAAGCTGTCTTCATCAGGATAGGTCATCAGGCTGCCGTGAAGTGATTTGCGGCAGCCATATATGTAACAGACCCTTCTTGTTGAGACGATCACAAAAGAACGGGGTGACGGAATGACCAGAAAAGCTGCTTGGGCAGGTATGTCCTTCTGGGCTGCGCTGCTGCTGGCGGCAGCTTTCAGAAGTGAGATGAACACCACATTTTTGCTGACAGCCTGCGGGCTGGCTGTGGTGTGCTTTGCTGCTTTTAAGGAACTCCGTCATCATATTGCTGTCTGCCTGATATTTTTCGTGCTGGGCATTTCTATCAACAGCTGTTACACTCATTTTGTGTACGATAAGCTTACAGAACTCGATGGACAGACAGTCACCATCAGCGGCTATATCAAAGATCGTTCACAGATCAGCGGAAGACTTGACAGGATCGTTGTCTGTGGTAAGGTCAACGGGATACGTACCGAGATAAGCTTTGTTCTGCCTTATGATGACCTTAGGTATTATGATGAGATATCTGTGACTGATACTGTCAGCATAATAGAGGACGGAGTAAAGTTTGAAAGCGGCAGCTACAATTATTCAAGAAGCGTGTTTCTTCAGGGCGGCTACGATACTTGCAGCTATAAGCTGACAGGTAAGTCTGTAAACCCGCTGTTTCGTGAGATAAAGGAATACCGTGATAAGCTGTTTTTGCTTATCATGGATACATGTCCGCAGCGTGAGGGCGCCTTTCTGGGTGCTATGCTGTGCGGCGATAAAAGCGAGATGACTCCTGCGATGAAAACGGAACTATACCGCAGCGGTCTTGGTCATATTTTCGCTGTTTCGGGCATTCATCTGGTCATAGCTGTTACGTTTTTCGGTGCTGTGCTTGAAAGACTGATAAAGTCCCGACACGCCGTATATATACTAACTATTGTGGAGATCTGGAGTTTTGCTGTGTTTGCGGGAATGTCTGTCAGTGTTGTAAGGGCAGCTGTGATGCTTACCATTACACGCAGCGGTTTTCTGTTTGGCAGAAAAAGTGACGGACTGAATTCACTGGGGCTTTGTGCCATACTGCTTACTGCTGCAAAGCCCTACACGGCTATATCACCGTCATTCGTTCTGTCGTTCCTTGCAGTGTTTGCCATTGAGATGGTATCCCTGTATAACCGTGAAAATGAAGAAAGCAAGCCTGAAAATTCTTTCAGACTTTCATCTGCTGTATTGTTTACGACCGCACCTGCATCAGCGGGAATGTTCGGCGGTGTTTCTGTTATGACTATCATCACCAATATACTGTTGGTGCCTGTATGTACTTTGTCATTGCAGCTGTGCTTTGTCGTTCTGCTGACAGGCGGCGTTAGGGTGATAGCCAAGCCGTTGCTGCGCATCGCAGCACTTCCTGTGAGATTTGTACTTTACTGCTCAGATGAACTTTCCATGCTGGACGTTTGCTATGTTTTCACAGGCAGCAAAATGGTTTTTGCTGTCGTTTGTGTAACATCACTGGCGATGACTGTTTTCTTGTTCAGGGTCAAAGAATTCAGAAAGGTCGCACTAATGACCGTTACTGTGCTTGCAGTATGGTGTGCGGCGGCTAATATCCGTCTTGCAGTTGACGACGACATCAGTGTTACAGTACTTCCAGG
>CAMNMO010000366.1 GCA_946544695.1 uncultured Ruminococcus sp.
TAACAGGCTGCTGCTGATACAGCTTATGGACAGCGATATCAATGAACTTGCGGCTGCCATCAACAAAACCATAGAGTATCAGAAAAATCTGAAATCTGAAGCTGAGCTGGCAGAAAAAACTCTGAGACAGTCGGTATCTGATATAGCGCATGACCTTCGCACACCGCTGGCTGTCATCAAGGGCGACCTTCAGCTGGTGATGCGTGACAATGCTGTGTCAGCGCAAAGCCGTGATTATGTTGAGATATGCCTTGATAAAACGGAACAGCTGAGGGAGATGACAGAAGAGTTCTTTGAATTGGCAGTGCTGGAAAGCGACCGTGCTGAGGTCGTGCGCAGCAGAGTGAACCTGACAAATCTGCTGATGCAGTTCATTGCAGAGAACGAAGGTCTGATAAGAATGGCAGGGCTTGAACCCGATATTTCGCTGCCGCCAAGCACGGTTTTCGTCATGGCGGACGAAGCCCTTGTTAGACGAATGCTTGGGAATCTGTTGGGAAATGTACTTAAATATTCAAGAGACAGCTTTGCTTTGGCACTTGGTACAGACGGCAGTGTTACCATTTCAAATCCGATAGCTGACAGCGATGTGGACACGAAACGGCTGTTTGAGCGCAGCTATCGTGGAGACAGCGCACGCAGCGGCAGCGGCGCAGGGCTTGGGCTTTACATAGTAAAGCTGCTGGCAGAAAAGCAGGGCGCAGAAGCAGCGGCATACGCCGAAAACGGCAAGCTTGCCGTGAAGATATGTTTTAAGGCAGTAAAGTAGACAGGACAGCATAAAGCCCCGAAGCACTGTGAAATGCTTCGGGGCTTTTCTTATCTGCATGTTTTATGTTCGGTGTTACGTTCGGTCATGATGCTTCCGAGCGCAGTTTTTTATTCTTCTTATATGACAGAAAACAGAATAACGCCATCAGAACAATATTGATGATGAGAACAACAATGCTTGCTTCGATCTTATATTTGCCGCCCGACAAAAGCTTATTGTCAGAAGCGGTCATCTGACAGATGCTTGGATAGTCTTCCGCCAGACTTACACCGCCCAAAACTATTGCACCGAGTATATTCCATACTGCATGTGCCATTATCGGCGAAATGATGGTGCCTGAATACTCATACAAAGCTGTGGTAAACAGACACATGGTGACAACATTTATTACAGGGATAACGCCCGCCTCAAATGCACCGCCGTGCATGAAAGTAAACAGAGCAGTCGTAACGATGACAGCCAAAACAGTGTTATACCGTGTTTTCAAAAGCTGATATATATACCCTCTCGTCAACAATTCCTGCATGATAACGTTTATAAATGCTGAAACTATCCATAACCACAGATATGATACATTTTTGTGGGAAGTGACAGTCAATTGATGGGAAGCTATAAGTATTGCGCTTGCAGAACCTATCCATAATGCCCCTGTTATCGTTCCGACGATAGTTCCGCTGAGCCCTCCTTTTAAGATCGGTATTTTTACTTCTTTTTTCTCAATGAGCAAAAATACGACCGTAAAAACGATCATTACGGCAAAAGGTATCAACTCAGCAAAGAATCTCCATACAGCAGGTTCTTTGAATGGTATTTCTATTACGCCTGCCAAAACTGCCCACCCGATAAAGAAGGTCAAAATTTTGGCAGCCGTTATCAAAGCTTTTTTCATGATGCATATCTCCTGAATTTTTCCGACCCTGCGTGTGGCTCGCTATCATTTTACACATCATATTATACCATAAGGATATCGAAAAGGCAATCCTAACAAGAAAAGCTGCCTCTCCGAAAACTCAGAGAGGCAGCTTACAGTACGTTTATCCTGCTTTATGAGATCGTCATTCGGGGGACATTTTACTATACCTCAGAAAACTCAAATCTTGCGCCTGTCTCCCCAAGAAGCAGCACCTTGCCGCCCTTTGGCATGGGGATAACATTGCCTGCGTCTTTAACGTGGGAAGTGTATATCGGCTCATCGTATTTGTTGAACACTATAACAGCACTGTTCTCGGGTCTTGTAACGGTAACGGGAGTGTTTGCGATGCTGTCGGAAACATTGTACCACGCCGCAGTGTCGGTCATTTCAACAGACTTTACCGATGCATCAAATTCGGGAATGTCGTCTGCCAAAATATATTCAGTGCCGAAAGAAGTTTTTGACGTCTGCCTGCCGTTTTTATCTGTGTCAAGCGTAATATCCATAAGATCTCTGCTCGATGAGGAGGGGATATTATTCGGCGAGACAAGATGTTTGCTGTCGGATATTTTCAGCAGGTAATCAGCACCATTGCCATTCATAAAAGCATACCCTTTCATTTCGTCAACAAAACTGAACCGTGCGATAGCGACAGCCTCGTAATTGCTCGATGAATACTTATCTCCCACAAGGAGAAGCTTCTTCCCGTCAAGTGCCTTAATGCCGTTCAGAACGTCCTCTCCGACATTGTTCTCCTCTATCATCTGTCCCCCATAGGTCTTAACATCAAATGAACCAAGTTCGGGATAGTACATTCCGCCCGATATTTTCATAAATGTTCCGTCAGCGTTCTTTTCAAAGGACAAACGGCTGCTTCCCCCTGCCGCAAGGCGCTTATCGAAGCCGCTTTCCTCGACCTCGTAGGCAAGCTCCGCAAAATCGCCGTCTGCGGTATAGATGTAGTCGGTGTATGTGGTCTTGCGTGAGGTGATCTTTTCCATGTGGAGATACTTGTTTTCGGGAAATGTCACTTTGCAAAGCATATCGCCCTGCTCCAGGATATTCATGATATACATACCCTCATAGTCCTTGTATTCATCGGGTATTTCCGGGGCGATCGTGCATTCGGGAAGTTCTTCTTCGGCAATGCTGATACCCTTTTCCTGCAAGCAAACGTCCATGAGTGCCTGCGCCACAAGGTCGTTATAGGTACTGCTGCCGCCGTTTGAAAGTACAGCAACGCTTATCTTTTCATCGGGCGCAGTCAACAGAAATGCGTGATCCATAACCACATCACCGCCCTTGCCGACTACCTTGACACCGTTCTGCTTGTAGCGGAGCATTGCAGCATAGTCCCAGCCAAGAC
>CAMNMO010000367.1 GCA_946544695.1 uncultured Ruminococcus sp.
TCAGGAAAAGATTACTTTTGACCTGAAGGATATCACTGAGTATCTTAGGCGCTTCGTCATAAGTCTCAAACTCTTTCTGCCCATAGACCGTCTTTTTACTTGAGGTAACAGGATAAGTGTCGTCATCATCATTATCGTCAAGCACAAAGCCCTCTACCTTGCTGCGGCGGCGTGCATGCACCTGAGCGGATTTTCGGAAATACTCCTCATCATTCTTGTCAGCATCGTCATTTCCGATCTCATCGGTATCAGTTATCAGCTTATCCGTCAGACCAAGCTTCATATCTTTTATACTGGTCCGTCTTACAGGTTCATCTGTCGGTTCGCCTTTAAGCTTGTCTCTGCCGCTTTCTTTTGAAAGTTCGCTTATCTTTCTGGCGGTATCGACAACGCTTTCCTCGTTTAACGAACTAACTTTCACAGCATCGTTCGTTAAAATACCGTCATTATCATCAGCCTGAATGACAGAGTCATTTATAACAGGCACAACATTTTTTTCTTCAGAAGTCTCGCTCTCTTTCTGAGTGATGACCGCATCAGATCTATCAGACCCATCAGGCGAAAAATCGTCAGGTCTTTTATATTTTTCGCTGAATTCCGACATAAAATCGTCGATGGAATATTTATCAGCCAATAGTTATCACTCCAAATCTACTTATTCGTGCGCTGCCGCACGACCTCATACATAAAGATACCCGCTGCTACCGAAGCATTCAGAGAAGTGATCTTTCCTGCCATCGGTAAACTAAGAAGAAAATCGCATTTTTCTTTCATAAGTCTGCCCATGCCAAAGCCCTCTGAACCAACTACCAGCCCGATAGGACCTTTAAGGTCAACGCCTGAATAGTTTTCCCCGGCACCATCAGTTCCATATATCCAAATACCCTTCTTTTTAAGATCATCGACTGCGGCAGGAAGATTAGGCACTCTTGCGACAGGCAGCCAGCTTGCCGCACCCGCAGATGTCTTGAAAACAGTATGATTGAGCGATGCGCTTCTGCGCTTGGGGATTATGATGCCGTGTGCACCCGCAGCCTCGGCAGTTCTTATTATCGCACCGAGATTATGGGGATCCTCTATCTCATCGCAAATAATGATAAAGGGGTCCTCGCCCTTATTCTCGGCAATGGCAAGGATATCCTCGACCTCAACATACTCGGCACAGGCACCTATGGCAATAACGCCCTGATGCGCCGCACCATTCGCCATGCCGTCAAGCTTGGCTTCACGCACCTGCTTAACAGGTATATCTCTTTCCTTAGCAAGCTTCAGTATAAGTGACACCGAACCCTTTGCATCAGGATTAACAAATATCATATCTATAAGTTTATCAGCTTTAAGCGCTTCAATAACGGGATTTCTGCCCAGTATGAGTTCCTCATCACGCTTATTTGCTTCGTTATTATTTTTCTTATTATTATCTCTCATAGCAAGTATCCTTTATTTAAACAACAATTATTTGTTATTATAA
The DNA here is from genome assembly GCA_946544695.1 of uncultured Ruminococcus sp. Lineage (GTDB taxonomy): Bacteria > Bacillota > Clostridia > Oscillospirales > Ruminococcaceae > Hominimerdicola. Next base: position 1,472 of record CAMNMO010000367.1, read on the forward strand.
CACAAAAATCCTCAAAAGCCAATAGCCCCCGAGGATTTTTTGCAATTTAAACAAATATCATTCATGATTTTTATTGATTATGCAAAGTAAGTCAACTTTGCCAGCACGATCACTGCAAACAGCGACAGAAACGCCAGCACACAAGCAAGCACTTCAAGCATTTTTCGGGAATGCCTTCTGCGATCCAGGAGATGACCGTTTTGGTTATCCGTTATGCCTTTCATGATCTCATCGATAAAATCACGGGCTGCACTCTCCGAAACATCTTCCGAAAATATATCACAGTCTGAATCAACGAACAAAAGCGCCCGTTCAAAATATTCATTGTTTGTACATTTAATTTCAATAATTTGCTTGTTTACCCCTTTTATCACTGTTTCGACCTCTTTCTTATACTCAGTTTTCACACATCAGTCCATTTGAATGTACCTTTCAACAAAAGGGCGTTGAAAAGTTGAAAACTCATCTGTTTTCAACTATATCGTCAAACAAAAATGTTGAAAAGTCTGTTGAAATGGTTGAAAATCGCATAAATTTCCGAGATTTTCAACAGCGCTAACTTTTGTTGAAAAAACTTCTAATGAACAAAAATATGTACCAAAAGCCGTAATGCGTTACTGCAGCGAAAATATTTTCGCCCGTAAGATATGTATATTCTGTTAACATCACAGCTTTCGGGACCTGGCGAGATCTCATTCCGCAGTGTTTCGGGGAAAACGAAACCTGTTAATTTGTTATGGCTGAAAAAGTGACATTTGTCCAAATAAGCGGACTTGATTCGATGTCATAACGAAATAATATGCATCAGTAAAATTCTGTACAAGAAATTGTATTTCTATTCAAAAAACATATTACAGAAAAGTTACATTCTGTAACGAAATTATCTGGTGGTCAGGAATTTTATCGCACGTTCTATCGAGTCCTTTGAATTGCCCCAGTCAGCATCAGCGCCATTGTTGCGGTAGTCATACATGTTGCAGTAATGTGTTACATCTTTTTCCAGCTCTGCCAGATATTTCTCTGTAAGCTCTGCACAGGCTTCCTTGAAACTGCCCTGTATTTTTTTGTCCATTTTGTCAGTACAAGCCGATACCAGCATATCATAATGAGGCAGACAAAGCATCTCCTGTTCTGCAAACAGGTCACGAAACTCATGCTGCTGTTCATACAGTTCAAACAGCGTCACCATTATCCTCGACATGCCCCACTCGATCTTATTGCAGACAAAGCAGTCATTATTAACAGCAGATACTCGCTTCTGCTTGGCAGACTTTCCCTCAAAGATACTCTGTCTTTTAAGGACATTCTTCTGCAGCGACTGCAAATGTGTTGACAGCATCAATGCCAGCGAAAGACGGTTCTTGCAGGCACGCATCTGTTCAAAGTGCACCTTGCAGAAGCCCTGTTTGTTGGTCTCGATACGTACATCGGGTTCCATCATGGCGGCACCCATTATGTAATCTATCGTGCGCTGTTCAAGGGTATCACGAAGTCGGCAGATAGGACAGCCGCACTTAGGCTCAAAGATTTCGGTAACGGGTATGGTAAGTATACTTTCTCTCATTTTATCAGTCCTTT
>CAMNMO010000368.1 GCA_946544695.1 uncultured Ruminococcus sp.
TGACAGTCACCCGCAGCAGCCAAGCCTTAGGGTTTGGCAGACTGCCCTTTTTCAGCGTCTTGTAAAGCTTGAAAAACACATTCTGATAACAGTCCTCAGCGTCCTCGAGGCTGCCTGTATGTATCAGGCACAGCCTTGTGACCATATCGCTGTATTCTTCAAGCATGGCTTCATATTCTTTCATGACAGCTGACATTCTGCTCGCCACCTCTCTTTTGTCCTTTTGTATAATAAAACGCCGAATATGTGCAAAGTGTTGCATCGCAAAAAAATTTTTTGCCGTTACTTCATGACCACATAAAAAGTTTAGCACAGCCGTGCAGCTATGTCAACCTGACGCAAAAAAAGGGCGGGTAAGCCCCGCCCTCAGTCTGTTATCCGTATAATACGCCGTCCAGCTCTATGCCGCTTATATCGTCGATATCGGTATAACCGCCGAAGTTCATCACAAAGAATCCGTACTCGGGTCTGCCGTCACAGAAAGCATTGTCAGCGTTCATATAGTCAATGAATAGCTGTCTTTCGCCGTCCGCTGTGACCACATAGCATTTGTCAAACTCCATATCACCTTCATATATCTCGGGATATGTCCAGCCCTCCTGCACCATGCTTATGCCGTAGGGTGTCAGGGTAAGCTCGCTGCCGTCCTCGGAGGTCAGTGTTCTTACAGGCACGTTCACCGTCTTGTCAAACTCAAAGCTTATGCCCTCAAAGCACCCTGTGCTGAGCTCGCACAGTTCTCCGCCGTCCTCATCAAATTCGCCAAGATGCTTCCACTGAGAAAGCCTCATGCCTATGGGTCTTGTCATATCGACAGCTGCATTTTTCAGTATCAGGTCGAACTGCCATGACTGCTCATCTCCGCTGTTCATCTCGCCGTTCATAACAGAACTGAATCCGCCTGCTCCCTCTATCTCCTCGCCCGTATCAAGGTAGAACAGTTCCCTGTTCACATCAAGTCCGTCATTCTCAGTCAGTGCATCTCTGCCCTCATCTGACAGCGCCGTCAGGGTATAGACCCCGTGTATACAGCTGCCGTCACACAGCATGGTGTCCACAGTCAGCCTGATATCCTCATTCTCGCTGACTATATTTGCAGCCAGCCCCTGACTTTCAAGCTTGTCGGCTGCGTCCTGCGAAAAGTAGTTTTCAACTGCCGCCCTGTGATAAAAGCCCACGTATGCCGCAGCCCCCACCACGCATGTCAGCGCAGCGGCAGCCGCCGCAGCAAAGCCTATAAAGCGCCTGCTGTGCTTTCTTCTGTCTGTTCTGATAGTTTCTTTCATTTCGATCCCCGCCTTTGCCATCACCGAGGAAAGGATACGTACCTGCGCCTCTTCATCGGGCATCTCTCCCCCGAAACCTTCAAGCTCCCGCTCCATCAGTGCGCACTCCTCAGCGGTCGCCTTGTCAAGTTCTGTCAGATGAACGCTCATCACATTTCCTCCTCAAGTATCTGTTTCAGTCTGGGCAAACATCTTGATATACGCTTGTTCACCGTGTTTTCCTTCATGCCGAGGTCACGGGCTATCTCTGCACCCGTCTGCCCGAAATAGTATCTGCGGATAATTATGCTGCTGTCAGGCTCGCCCAGTCTTTTCACTGCATCTATCAATTCCGTGCGGCTTTCGGCTGTGACTTCTGCCGCAGGGTCATCGAGCTTTTCATCGAGGGGCACTTCCCTTTCACGGCTCAGCACCGCCCGCATCAGGTCGATACAGTGCCGCTGTGCTATCGCTGAGATATACGCCCTGACCGAGTTTATCTCAAACCTGCACGCCTGTCCGCCACGATAGAATTTCATGAAAATATCGCTGACAGCTTCTTCCATATCCTCTGCGGTACAAAGTCCCGCAAGCCTTGTGCCGACTATTTTATATACATACGGGGTGTATGCCCGCACCGTCTCGGTCAGACCATTTTCGGGATCTTGCCGCAGAAGGCGCAGCAGCTTATCGTCATTCATATCGTGACCTCGCTTTGAAACGTTTCTGTTATCATAGACGAGCGCAGCTGTGAAAATGTGACAGCAGGCTGTGATCTTTTTTCGTGCATCAGATATGCCCGCTGCGAAAAACAAAAAAGCGCCGCCCGCAATGGGCAGCGCCGTTCGTTCATTATTTCATCTGATTCTTGAGCTTGTTCTGCTCTTCTTCCATCAGCTTCATCAGATCCTCCAGCGAAGTTTCTGAGGACACATTGCTTGTGCCTGCGGGTCTTCTTCTGCGGGGTCTTCTGTTTTCGGGACGTCTTGCGGGTCTCTCGGCAGGTGCAGCTGTCTCAGCAGAACCATCGACCAGCTGTGAAGCCCTCTCGTAATACTCGTCATTTCTCAGGCTCAGGCTGCCCTCTGCCGCAGGTGCTTCTTCCTTGACAGGTTCAGCTGCGGGCTTGGGAGCTTCTCTCTTGGGACGGAACTCAAAGTCGAGGTCGTCCGAAGGCGCTGCCTTCTTCTTAGGCTCTGCTTCGCTCTCCTGAACGGGCTTAGCCTTCTTGACGGGCTTGAAGGATTCTTCATCGTCCTCCTCTTCTTCCTCGTCATCTTCAAAAACAGGCTTCTTCTTTTTATTGCGGCGCTTTGCTATCTGCTCGCCCTCGCTCTGTCCGCCGAACAGGAAGTCGTCAAGCTCTACGTTCTTTTCTTCTTCCTCGTCGTCATCATCATCATCGTCGTCATCATCATTTCCCGAATGAGTAGCTATGGCGATTATCAGTTCTATCAGCACCAGCAGGAACAGCGGTACCACAGCGCAGCATATCATGCCGAACTTCTGTGTAACAAAATTTATGACAGTGCCTGCGGTAACAAAATAGCTTGCGCATACGCCGACTATATTGTTGCTCTTGATCATGTGGCCCTGAGTGCCGTTGGTCACGGTGTAGTCAACACCTGTCTTATCCTTGTTCTCGTTCATGTCAGCCAGCCAGAACACGCCTGTGCCCACGCCGTCGACCTTTTCACAGAGTATCGCACAGCCTATCTTGCTCTTTGGGTCCGGCAGACCGTCAGATGCGATGACCAGCAC
>CAMNMO010000369.1 GCA_946544695.1 uncultured Ruminococcus sp.
GGGCGGTGATGATGACCGCAGCGGCTTTTTTGAAATTGTTCTTGCCTGCGGCGATGAGAAGTAAAGTCATGGCACCCAGACGGAAGATGAGTTCCTCTGCCAGCGGATCGATGCAAACGGTAGTTACCATTATGTATATCTCCTTGAAGCTGCCGTCAAGGGTGCCTGTTTCAAAGGTGCGGCGGTTGGCAAGGAAAACATCAGCCAGTGACCATGCCAGCCCTGCAACGGTTATCAGGGCAAAGGTCAGCGGGGCGGGCTTGCTGAAGGAACTTGCAGTATCGACCTTCAGCAGCAGCTTGTTGGCAAGTATGCAGATAAGTCCCCCGATAAGGTAGCAGAAGGGAATGACATAGGATTCAAGGGAAGGGTCTGCCATACTGACACATACAGCCCCTGACAGAGGCAGTATGCCCAACAGCATCATCAAAATGGAATATCCGACAGCGCTTTTAAAATTTTTCATGATATAACTCTCCTTTACTCTGTAACGGGAACGACCCTGATATGTGCTTTGCTTTTCTCTTCTTCTTTTTTGAAAAGCCTGACTATCTCCCTTATCAGGAAAATGTAAACTATGATACCTGCGGCTATGGCGGCAGCCAGCGGCAGGGGACTGCTGAAAGGTCTTGCTGTCAGTAATATCACGGTGGTCATGATGTTGTTTGCTGCATGATTTAAAATGCACAGTCTGAGGCAGCCTGTTTTCTGGTAGATAAGGCTTGTTAACAGACCTGAGACAGTCAGGCGGAGGAGAGCAGTTGTGGTGCTGTAACTGTGGGGAATGATCCATATAGCAGTTGAGATGACCGCTGTCAGCACACAAAGTATTTTTGACTGTGAGCCACGCTTTATAATGTGGGTAACAAGGCAGCGGCAGATGAGTTCTTCGGCTATCGGCGCCAGCAGCATGGCATTCAGCTGCTTGGTGAGGTCAAAGGGTATCTTCTCATCGGCGGCGCCGTAAAGCAGGAACATGGCATTTACCAGAGGCACCATTGCGCCTGCAAGTGTAAACCGGATATACAGCTTAGCAGGTGCCGTGCCTTCTTTGGGTATCTCCACATCGCCTTTCTTTCTGAAAAGCACAAGGGCAAGCAGAGCGCCTGCAAGTGTCAGCGCCATTGTGAGGTACCTGAAAGTGAAGTCAAAGCTCCCCGTCACCACCTTGCATACCGCCATGCCTGCGGCAAGCGGCAGAATTGTCAGCAGACCCAGTATCGCCAGGTCACGTATCGTCAGCATAGTTCTTTTCATGTTCATCTTTCCTTTCATGTTGTTTTCTGCTGTGATTACGTTATACCACGTTTTGTCATAACAATCAATAAATTCACGGTGAGCGGTAAATCAAAACGGCTGAACGGCATTTGCGGGCATTGTATGGTACAGTTTCGCTGTTTCGTGGAAAGCGTGTTATAATTACCGATAAAGATATACGCCAAGAACCTTAACTTCTGTATAGCCGCTGTTTTTGTGGTGTGTCAGCGGGATAACCATATAAAAAATATGTCGCTTGATAAAACAGACTTTTACGGCGGACGGCTGCGATGCTGCCCGCCGTTTTGCAACTATATTAAACCGCCACGAATGCTGAGTGTGGTTTAAAAAATATATATATCGTCAGCCCTTGCGCCATACTGCGCCCTTTTGCGTGTCGTAAAAGAGAAAAAATTTTCCTGCGGGTATTGACATTTTAACAATATTGTGATATTATATAATAAAAGGATTTGAAATTGAAGGATATTCCTCGCAAAAGTCGGAAAGAACGCACTTTCAAGTGCTGCGGGAAGACGCCCGAGGGCGTGGCGGAAAGGGTATTTTTATAAAGTCAATTTTTTGTAAAGGCGGGCGAAGTTATTATGACAGATTTTTACTATCCTGTGCTGGGCGATGAAGTCGCACTGCCCCTGTTTGTGCTGGGTGCGGGTGCAAGGGACAGAGAATGGCATTTTATCCGTGAGGACGGCTACCCGGGTTATCAGGTGATCTATTGTACAAGGGGTGCGGGCATGTTGAAGATAGCAGACGGCGAGTTCCCCGTAAAGGCGGGCGATGCCATGTATCTGCCGCCCAATGTGCCGCATGAGTATTATCCCACCGAGGATATCTGGGAGACCCACTGGATAGCTTTTTCGGGCAGAGATGCGCAGTACACCCTTGAACACATCAAGCTTGACAAGGCAAAGGTAGTGCATATAAGCGACCTCAGCGGGCTGGAAGCCATATTCAAGAAGATAATGTATCTTTTAAAGACCAACTATTACTATGCGGGACATGAGTGTTCGATGCACCTCTACCAGTTTCTGATAGAACTGCACAGGGTCACCAACCTGCAAAACGGCGGTCATGACAGCGCAAAGCTGAACCAGCTGAAACCTGTTATAAATTATATCGACACCAACTTCTCGAAGGAACTCACACTGGTGGAACTGGCAGACCTTATCGACCTGTCACCCCAGTACCTGTGCAGGCTTTTCAAGGAATGCCTGAACCTGCGCCCCTTTGAGTATCTGGCGAGAAAGCGCATACAGCAGGCGAAGATACTTCTGCTGGAGGACAAGCTGAACATCAACGAGATAGCCGCAAAGGTTGGCTACAACGATTGCAGCTATTTCTGCGCAGTGTTCAAGAAGCATGAGATGCTGTCTCCTGCGGAATTCCGTTCGCTGCACAAAAAGGCAGGCAAGTAAGATATGACAAACAAAAGCCTTTCTCACGAATATGCGGGAAAGGCTTGTTTTTATGCTGTACAGGCAAAAGGGGCGAATGCTGTGGTCAGTCTCCTGCCACCTCATGCATGGTATTTCTGCCGAAGGTCATGCCGATGTTTTTCCGCTGCGTGGGTCACATATCAGCGGCGGCTGTCCTTTTCCAAAGCTTGTATCTGCCGCTTTTGCCGCTTTCTTCTATGACCCCCGCCGCCGCCAGTGTGCCGATGCACCTGCCTGCCGTATCCGCAGATATCCTGCAAGCCTTTGAAAGCTCCTTTGATGTGAAGCTGCCGCAAAGCTCTT
>CAMNMO010000370.1 GCA_946544695.1 uncultured Ruminococcus sp.
CCCCCGCCGAAGGCGGGGGAAATACACAAAAATACAGCTGTGTTTTGTCAAAATTGATTTCCGTGCAGTCCAAACGTCAATATCAATGTGTGACAAGTCGGGCAATAAAACGAAAATACGGTGAAATGCCTTGACTTGAAAAAATTGCCGTGATATAATTACTGAGTCAGCGGCACAGCCCGCCTGACGAGAGGAGGATATACATGGATACAAACAAAATAACAGAACGCATACTTGAACTTGCAAACAGCAAAGCTGTTGTCACTGTGGGCATCGACGGACTGGGCGGTGCGGGCAAAAGCACCGTTTCAGAGGATATAGTCTCGTCGCTTGAAAAAGCAGGTGTACACACAGTGCTTCTGCACATAGATGATTTCATAACCAACAGGGCATTCAGATACAACAATAACTATTCACCATGGAAATGCTATTATTACCTGCAATGGAGATACGACTATCTCAGGAAGGTCACAGACAAGCTGAAAGTCACAGGCAAAGTGGTAGAAGTCGAGCTATATAACAAGGACAACGACAGCTATATCACAACGGAGTACTGTACAAAAGAGCGTACAGTTATACTCATTGAAGGCATTTTCCTGCAAAGAAAAGAACTTGACGGCGTGTTCGACCTGATGGCTTATATAGACGTTCCCGAAGATGAACGCCTTGAACGTGTGCTGAAACGTGATACATACATAGGCGATGACGCCGAGATAAGGGCAAAGTACGAGACACGCTACTTCCCTGCCGAACGCAGGTATGTAAGCGAATATTCACCCGCAGAAAAGGCAGACCTGCTGCTGGGCTGAAACTAAGAACCGGGTAAGGACTGAAAGATATGAAAAAATATGCACCGATGGCTGCTGTGATAACTGCGGGGGTACTGTGGGGAGTTATCAGCTTCTTCATACGGGCACTTAACGCTGCGGGGCTTGATGCAATGGAGATAGGCTTCATCAGGCTGGCGGTGGCAGCCCCTGTATTCACGGCTGTGACTGCTGTCAGCGCAAAGGACAAACTAAAAATAAGACCCCGTGACCTGTGGATGTTCGCAGGCACGGGGATAATCAGCATCGTGCTTTTCAACACGCTGTATTTTTACACGATGATACATGCACAGGCATCTGTGGCAGTGGTGCTGCTTTACACCTCGCCCGTGTTCATAATGCTGCTTTCGGCTGTGATATTCAAAGAGAAGATAACAGCAGCAAAACTAATCGCACTGTTGATGACAGTGGCGGGCTGCACACTGGTGGCTGGGCTTTCGGGCAGTTCGGGACTGTCGGCTGTCACGCTTATAACAGGGCTGGCATCGGGGCTGTTTTACGGGCTTTACACCATATTCGGGCGGTTCGCCCTTGACAGATACGATCCCATGACAGTGACGGTATTCACATTTATAATGGGTGCCGCAGGTTCGGCACCGATAGGCAAGCCCGCACACGTTTTGCGCACGGTAGCAGGTGACGGAAAACTTATCCTGCTTTGCCTGGGCATAGGCGTTATCTGCACGGTGCTGCCCTATTTTTTGTACACTTGGGGACTATCGGGCATGGAATCGGGCAAGGCAGCCATACTTGTGGCAGTTGAACCGCTGGTCGGTGCGGTGATAGGAATGACGTTTTTCCACGAAAGTGCGGGGATAGTCAAGCTTATCGGCATGGCACTGATAATCGGGGCGATGGCTGTACTGAACCTAAAAAGCAGCAGCGAAGGTCAGCGGTGATATCTTGTCTCCCAGAAAGCCACAGCACCTGCGGCAGCAACGTTCAGCGAGTCCACCCCGAAATGCATGGGTATCTTGACGGTCATATCGCAGGCGGCTATAGTCTCACTGCGCAGGCCGTCGCCTTCGGTGCCCAGAACTATCGCCAGCTTATCGGCGGTTTTCAGGCGTTCATCGTCGATGGAGACTGTATCGTCACGAAGTGCCATCGCAGCTGTCAGCCAGCCGTTGCGGCGCAGTTCTTCGATATAGCCGCTGTCAGACCTGCCGATGTAAAGCCAGGGTATCTGGAATACCGTGCCCATGCTGACCCTTATGGTGCGGCGGAAAAGCGGGTCGCTGCAGCCGTCTGTCAGCAGCACCGCATCAACGCCCATTGCAGCAGCCGACCTGAACACAGCACCTATGTTTGTCTGGTTCATTATATCTTCAAGAACTGCCACCCTGTGTGCAGATACGGGCAAGGCATTTGCAGACTTTCTCTTCATGGCGCAAAGCAGTCCCTGTGTCAGCTTAAAGCCTGTAAGTTCGGTAAGCATTGCTTTGTCGGCAGTGTACACAGGCACATCGCCAAGCCTTGCAATAATGTCCGCCGCCTGCCCTGTGATGTACTTGCGTTCAGCCAGCAGCGATACAGGTTCAAACCCTGCATCAAGGGCGGTGCGTATCACCTTAGGACTTTCCGCCACGAACAGCCCCTCACCTTTCAGCCAAAGTTCGGCGGTATCGGTATAAGGTCTCAGTTCGGGCTGTGAGATATCGGTTATCTCGATGACCTCTGCCATCATCTCATCTCCGTTCATAAAAAAGCGCAGCATTACGCTGCGCTTTTTTAGTAAACGACATTAGATTTTCGACATAATCTGCTTACAGCTGCCGTCGTCTTGGTTGCTGTGAGCAGGATATGTCAGAAAATCTTTGTCGTTTAATATATTATTTTATCAAAGTTCCTTTATTGCCTTTACGTGTGCTGCTATCATCGAGATATCGGTAACGTTGACCACATCATCGCCGCTGACATCTGCACGTTTGAACTCAACTTCGTTCAGTTCCTTGATAGCCTTTACATGTCCTGCTGCCATTGATATATCGGTAACGGTCACAGTGTGATCGTTGTTGATATCGCCCCTCAGGTAAGGCTGCTGCTTGACATTGCCGTCAAAGCCGTTGTCTTTCATGTAATCCTCGCCTGCGGTATCCTCAAAGCAGGTGATATAGAAATTTTTCGACCTCTTATCTTCTGAATCATAGCCGAATGCTTTTTCGCCTATCTCTTT
>CAMNMO010000371.1 GCA_946544695.1 uncultured Ruminococcus sp.
CATCTTCTGGGTTCAATTTTTGGGGTATCATTCTGTCACCGCCTTATTATATTCCAGTTTATGTTCGTTACGATTATAGCATAACATTGCTGCATTGTCAATCAAAAACGCCATAGTACTTCTGACTGTTGATCAGAAATACTATGGCTTAAAACTTCTATATGAGTATCTTTCTTATACCATCGGGGTGCAATGTTTATCTGATATTTTATTATTCGTAAGCCAGGAATTCTTCGGGGATATAGTTGATATAATTCTGCAAAGTGTTCCTGTTGACGCCTGCACGCTGATACATCATGTGCCTTGAGAACATCTCGTCCGTGTAGTCGCCGTAGGGATATACCGCACAGTTGTACCACATGGTGTCCCAGCTTGTGCCCTCATAGTGGGAGATGACGGGTATGGCTTTGACATTTTCAAAGCTTATGGCGCCGTCCTTGTCGTAGTCCTTGACGATGTCCAGCTTGCCGAAAATGCCGATTATCGCACGCCCGTACTGACCGTCGGGGTTATCTGCATCGTACATGGTGTTGAGGAAATTTCCCAGCCCGTAGTATACGAACGCCTTGCCGCCGTCGGGCTTGTCAAGGTATTCGCAGGTGGAAAGCGCATGTGCCTGTGTGCCGATTATCAGGTCGGCGCCCCATTCCACCAGCTTAGGTGTGAATTCCAGCTGCATGGTGTTCAGGTCGTTCAGCACCTCAGTGCCGTAGTGGCATGATACCACCACCACATCAGCCAGTTCGTTAGCTGTCCTGACCTGACGTTCTATCCTGTCACGTTCGTCGATGTAGACCACCTCGCCTGGTTCGCCGTCAGAAAGGAATATGCCGTTTGTGTGTTCCATGTATCCGAGGAATGCAATGGTCACGCCGTTGACCTCCATCACCCTTATCTTCTCGGCATCTTCCTCGTCACGGTATGCGCCGTAATGCACAACGTCCTTGCTGTCCCAGTAATCCAGCGAGGAAATGAGACCCACAGAACCCTTGTCCAGTACGTGGTTGTTCGACATTGAAATAACGTTGAACCCGAAGTCCACCACCGCATCACCGACTTCGGTAGGCGTTGAGAACATGGGGAACGATGAAGGTTCAAAGGCATCATTTACCAGTGTCTCCTGATTGAGAACTGCCACATCGGTGCCCTCTATCAGCTTTTTGCAGGGTTCGTAGCATTTGCTGAAATCGTAGCTGCCGTCCTCCTGCCTGGCTTCAACGTAGATGTTGTCGTGTATCAGGTTATCGCCCGCACAGGCAAAGTGCACCACTGCCTTGCCTGTTTTCTTTTCCTTGGGTATCAGCGTTTCTGCTGTTTCCTGTGAAGTCACGAAAGCGGCAGCGCCGTTTTCTTCCCCCTCAGACTTGTCCTGCCCGTCAGTTGCAGTATCCTCAGCCGCAGTCACATTTACATCTGCGGTGCCTGACGGCGTTTTATCGCTGACCTCCGCCTTGCTGCCGCATGAAGCTGTCATCAGCATTGCCGCCAGCACAAGAGGTATCAATTTTATCTTCATCACTATTACTCCTTTCAGGATAATGCGTACTTTGATATTATACCACCATTTCAGGCGTTTGTCACGAGACTGTCCGTGCTTGGCAAAAAAATTGTTACAATTTACAATATTATTGTGTCTCTCTGCCCGATATCTGCCGAAATAGCGCAAAAAAATGCGGCAATATTCAAGTGCGGCGCTGTTTATGCCGCAGTATTCCCGCTATGCCGTCGTAAGCACCGTGCCGTTTAAATTGACGATGCAGTGATGTAATGTGTAATACTGATATCCATACAAAAGTTCTGCCCCGAAGCATTTCAAAGTGCTTCGGGGCATTGTGTTTTATATGGGTGTCAGGCTGTATCAGAATTTGCCTGTGCTGTTATTTCCGGTACCGCCGTGCGGTCAGTCTATTCTGTCCAACCGAAATATTGCCCTATCATGGTCATCAGATGCGGCAGCGACATAAGACAGGCGAGGGTAACTATACAGGTCATGATACCCAGAGGACCGAATGTCTTGCTTTTCCCCTGCTTCATTCTTTTGAACCATATAATGTTCATAATGATCGGAGGAGCGATGGAAAAAAATACATAGGCTGCCATAACAAAGAAAACTATTCCTTCCAAAACGACCATTTTTATCTGTTCCTTTCTGTTATTATCCCGCAAGAAAATAATTGTTTCTATCTCTGTCAGGAACGATCTACAATACCGCTTCCTCAGTCGTCTGAGGTCTTACTTCTCAGAGGACAGGAACTTGTAGCAGAATGCTGCCAGTGCAGAACCTGCAAAGGGTCCTACGATGAATACCCACAGCTGCTTCAGGGGTTCGCTGTTGTCGTGGATAGCTGCGAATATTGCAGGGAACAGGCTTCTTGCAGGGTTTACGGAAGTGCCTGTCAGCCCGATGCCCAGTATGTGCACCAGTACCAGTGTCAGTCCGATTATCAGTCCGCCGAAGGAACCGTGACCTGCCTTGCTGTCAGTAACACCCAGTATCGTCAGCACGAATATGAATGTCAGCACTACCTCAACTACCAGACCTGCCGCAAAGCTGCCGTTTACGTTGCCCAGACCGTTTGCGCCGAAACCGCCTGTCTTGTCCTCAACATTGCCCAGCGTGAAAATTATTGCAAGTATTGCAGAACCCAGCAGTGAACCTGCACACTGAGAGATGACGTAGCCGACAAACTCGCCTGCGGTCATGCCGCCGTTTATCAGCACACCCAGCGAAACAGCAGGGTTGATGTGGCAGCCCGAAATGTTGCCAACGCAGTAAGCCATTCCCACTATGACCAGACCGAAAGCAAGCGCCGTCAGGATATATCCTCCGCCGTTTGCCGCATCGCAGCCCACCAGCATGGCAGTGCCGCAGCCGCAGGTCACAAGAACGCAGGTGCCTATGCATTCTGCAAGATACTTTTTCATTTTGTCCATTTACAAGACCTCCTTCATGTTAAAACTGTAATTCTAATTAT
>CAMNMO010000372.1 GCA_946544695.1 uncultured Ruminococcus sp.
TCCCGCTGAAACATCATACAAAACAGCCTTTCGGCGGGAATTAACAGTAGTTGGCGGTATTCTTTTCCATGCGTTCACGCATTTGCCGTAGGCGGGGGAAAAGAATACATCACAATACTTATATCTTGTTACACCGTTGTATAAAATGGTGTGTTAAAGGGATAACCACATAGTTTTTAATGGTCATACCATTGATACCCCATGATAAAAGCTGTTATATCGAAGCTTGAAACAGTTGACGGTCAGTATTTCCTCATTATACAAGCATTCCAAAGGTGTTGTGTCAGGGAGATAACCATATACATTTTTTTATTTCCCGGACCTCATTCTGTGCCGCACGGCGCCAAAGATTCCCCATGATACACACTTTCAGCTTAATGAGCAATACAACTTTTTGTGAAAAAGGGAAAAGATTATTAAAATTTGAAGATATCTCTTTAATTTGAAAGTAGAACGTGCTATAATCAATGTTGGCGGACTGTTTACGGGGAGTGGTGTCCCCTTATGGATTCAGCCTCTGCCAATAGAAAATACGGAGGAATACACAAATGAACATTGCTGTTGCTCAGTCGGGCGGACCGACCTGTGCCATCAACGCTTCCCTGGTAGGGGTATTCAAGGAAGCGCTGAAGACCCCTCAGATAGATGCTGTTTTCGGCTCTATCAACGGTATCGAGGGCATGATAAAGGACGAGCTCATGGACCTGAAACTTGTCATACGCTCCAACGAGGATATGGAGCTGCTGCGGCAGACACCCTCGACGGTACTGGGTTCATGCAGGTACAAGCTGCCTGCTGTGGACACCGACGACGAGGTCTACAAAAAAATAGTATCAAATCTTGAAAAACACCGTATCGAAGCATTTTTCTACATCGGCGGCAACGACTCGATGGACACGGTGGACAAGCTTTCGGCTTACCTGAAGTCGATAGGTTCGGATATCAGGGTAATAGGCATACCAAAGACCATTGACAACGACCTGCCCGTGACCGACCACACTCCCGGTTTCGGCTCAGCTGCAAAATACGTGGCTGCCACCGTGCAGGAGATAATCCGTGACAGCTCGGTGTACTCCATCGAATCGGTCACCATCGTTGAGATAATGGGCAGACATGCGGGCTGGCTGACAGCCTCGACCTGCGTACTCAGGGCAAATGACGAGATAGCCCCCCACCTCATATATCTCCCCGAATGCAACTTCTCTGCCGAGAAATTCCTGGAGGACGTTCGCAGCATGCAGGCAAAGTACAAGGCAGTCATCGTGGCAGTATCCGAAGGCGTCAAGCTGCCGCAGGACAGCAAGCGTCCGGTTGCAGTCGACAACTTCGGTCATGAGTACCTTTCGGGTATCGGCAAGACCCTTGAACAGCTTGTCAAGGACAACATAGGCTGCAAGGTGCGTTCCATCGAGCTGAATGTCATGCAGCGCTGTTCATCTCACATCTGTTCAAAGACAGATATCGACGAAGCCGAGCTTATCGGCAGCGAGGGCGTAAAGCATGCGCTTGCGGGCGAAACAGGCAAGATGATGGTATACAAGCGTCTCAGCGACATACCTTATGTCATCACCATCGAGACTGCCGATGCGAGCGCAGTTGCAAACAAGGAGAAATTCTTCCCACGCAAGTGGATAAATGCAGCGCAGAACGATGTTCTGCCCGATGCAGAGAAGTACTTCCTGCCGCTGATACAGGGCGAAGTCAAGATAGCTATGAAAAACGGCATGCCTGTTCATTTCAAACTGAAATAAAAAACGAAGCCGTGGAGCAAAAATGTTCCACGGCTTTTATTTTCCGCAAAAAAGGACTGCCGCAACAGCAGCAGTCCTTTTGTATTATTTGAGTTTATCACCGAAGTACATCAGCGTGACCGCCATGCCGTTGATGATGCCGATAACTATCCCGCAAACCACATAGAATACCGCTATCGGTATGTGCAGCAGCACCGAGATAACACCGAACACCACTATGAACAGCAGCGGTGTAACTATCTGCACAAGGAATTTCTTCCCCATGAGCACAGGCAGCTTTTCCGACAGAGCCAGCGTTTTCTCACCGTTCGGGTCGAAAAGCCTGTACAATATCTGCATCACAGCCATAGGTATGCCTATGAGCAGTATCAGTGATATCACATTCACAGGGTATCCTCCTTCCACAGATCATTCATATCATATCTCAGATAACTCTTACGCCTACAACGCCGTCAACAGCCTTGATAGCGTCAACGTTTGCTGCACCCTTAACGTCCAGCATGGTATAGCCCCAAGCCTTCTTTGTAGCAGAAGCGCTTGCAACAACGTCAGCAGCTGCGGCAGCCTTTACAGCGTCCTCAGTCACCTCAGCCTTGTGCAGTACGCAAACCAGCTGATCTGCGGTCTTAGCCAGCTCCAGGTTCGGGAATGTTACAGAGTTTCTGATCTTACCTCTCTCGATGTAATCCATCAGCTCGTCAGCTGCCATAACTGCGCAGTTGTCCTCGCTCTCGGGAGTGGAAGCGCCCAGATGAGGCAGAGTGATAACATTCTCCTCGCCCAGACCGATATCGTCAGCAAAGTCGGTAACATACTTAGCTACCTTGCCTGCCTTGATAGCCTCAACAACAGCAGCGGTATCTACCAGCTCGCCTCTTGCAGCGTTGATGATGCGAACGCCGTCCTTCATCATAGCTATCTGCTCCTTGCTGATGCTGTTCTTTGCATCGGGAGTGAAAGGAACATGCAGAGTGATGTAATCGGAGTTCTTGTAGATCTCGTCCTTGCTGTCAACTATCTTTACGGAAGCGTCCAGTGCCTTAGCAGCAGCGTCACTCAGGAAGGGGTCAAAGCCGATAACGTTCATGCCCAGTGCAACAGCAGCGTTTGCAACCTTGCCGCCGATAGCGCCCAGACCGATAACGCCCAGGGTCTTGCCGAAGATCTCGGGACCTGCGAACTTAGCCTTGCCGCCCTCAACAGTCTTGGGAGCGTCCT
>CAMNMO010000373.1 GCA_946544695.1 uncultured Ruminococcus sp.
CCACAAGATGCACCGTGAGCACTATGAGCTTCCCGAAAGGACTGCCGAGCTGATAAAACGCACCAAAGCCGAGGGCGGGCGTGTCATCGCAGTGGGCACGACTTCATGCAGGACGCTTGAAAGCGTCGCTGCGCAGTACGGGGAGATAAGACCATGTCACGGCTTCACCGAGATATTCATTTACCCGGGGTTCGAGTTCAAGGTGCTTGACGGGCTGATAACCAATTTCCACCTGCCCGAAAGCACGCTGATAATGCTGGTCTCGGCGTTTGCGGGATATGAGAACACCATGAACGCATACAAGACAGCAGTCGAGGAAAAGTACCGTTTCTTCTCCTTCGGCGACTCCATGTTCATCGCACCCGATGCGAACGCATAACAGCAAAAAACAAGCCATAGCTCCTGTTTTCGGGCTATGGCTTTGTTGTTACAGATCTTTACACACAGTAGCTGCATCTCTCGGGGAAATGTCCGTCCTCGTGATAGCCTTTGAGTATCCTCAGGCAAAGCGGGAAGACCATGTAATCCACCCCGTTTTGCTCAGCCCAGCAATTGCTGCTGTTTTTTACTGTTATGGTGCCGTTTTTCAGAAGTTCTGCCATCAGCTTTTCTGTCAGGTCCTCCCTGACAGTTTTCCTGATGGTTATAACACCGTCAGCTACACGTTCTTCGTTCCTGTGCTCGGGAACGTTCAGGTCGTAGCAATAGTAACTGTATTCCAGTATCTCATCGTTCTCACGGAGCTTTACGCATCCGCTGCCTATACCTTTGCTCATTCAGAATCACCGTCCTTATGATTATCGGCTCACTGCCGTTCTTTCTTCATTTTTCCAGCAAGCGCCTTCCAGCTCTGCTTATAACAGCTGTACGCCGCTTCAAACTCGACCTCGGCAGGCTTATATCCGCCGAAGCATACCTGCTCGAACAGGCTGACTGCCCTGCTGACTTCCGCATCACGTTTTCTGGTAAGTTCAAGTATCTCGTTCGGTGTCATGCCACGTATATTCACACCGTGCCCGGAAGAATTCTCCAGCAGCCGCAGTATCCGTCGGTAGAGCGCAAGCGTCTTGTTATCGGTGCCCTTGCGCAGCTTCATTCTTATGCGGAACAACAGCTCGATCATCCTGTCAAGGAATATCACGAACACCAGCACGAAAACTACCGCAAGGAAAAGCACTATCCTGCTGAAGTAGTCAATGAAGGTCCTGAGTGCTTCGTTGGCACCGTTGTTGCCCAGATTCTGCTGACGGTTCTTATAATCGGGTACTGTGGGGTCAAATGTCACCCAGCCAGCCCCGGGGATAAATGCTTCGACGAATGCATGCGCATGGCTGTCACGCACCACATAGGCGCCATCATCATCACGCTCAAACGCCGCAAAGCCTTCCACATATCTGGCAGGTATGCCGACAGCCCTTGCCATCAGCACCATAGAAGTTGCATAGCTTGTGCAGACACCTGTTTTGCTGTCAAACAGGAAATACTCTATCGACTCATCATCGGGGATATAGTCGATATCATATATATAGCCGTTTTTCAGGAAATAATCCACCAGTGCCTGACATTTCTCATAGTCGGTATCATAGCTGTCAGTCACCTGATGGGCAAGTTCGCTTATCCTGTCGGATACGCCGCCCTTTTCGGTATAAAGCTCGTATATCCTTACTATGTTTGAATACTCCGCAGGTGTGACATCGCCGTTGTTCATGGCATCACACATTATCCTCTCGAATTCGGCACGGTCAAAGGGCAGGCTGCTTACATAGCCGAATTCATTGCCAAGTTCGGCAGTGTAGCTGTAACTCAGTCCCAGTCCGCCGTACCTTGATGAATAGCCGTTCTGATAATATACCTCACCGTGAGTGTTCCTTATGCAGTAGGTCAGCGGTTCAAGGTCCGCCATAAGCGGTGCGGGGATATAGGACGGGCTGTAATCCGTGCCTGAGATATTCAGCCACGGTTTTGTTGTATATTCGCCGTACCTGCCAAACAGGTCTTCTGTAAGCCCATACTGTTCATACCTGCCTGTCTCGGCAAGTCTCTTCATCATTCTGTAAATATAAAGCGGCGAATTCACTTCGTTGTCAGTGCCGTCCTCAACGCCGTTCCATTGCAGGAACTCGTCTCTCAGCACCCACTGTTCGCTCCTGAAATAGTCAAATGACTGTCTCCTCATGTATATCTCGGGCACTTCTTCTGATGAATACACCCTGAAAAGCACTTCACCCGTTGAGTCTGCGCCGAAGCGTGGAGATGAAACATCATTCAGGTCATCATAAGCTGTGACGTTGGTGTTGACATTATAACGGAAGATACCGCTGTCAGATTCAAGCTGTGACTGGTAAGCGGGCTTCGGCACAAGCATGGTCACCGCACCGACAAATGTTACGAACAGTGCTATGCCTGCTGCATAGGACTTGTTGATGACCAGCTTTGAGTTACTGCCTGACTTCGATTCATCAGTGACCATGCGCTGGTGGACCATCATCGCAAGAAATACCGTCATCATCACAGTAAGGTCGATAGTGCTGATATTTTCTGCACGCTTGCCGTAGATAACGAACGGGAACATTGTCAACAGCATAACGCCGAATATCCTGAAACGGTATACTGTGAAGTAATAGAGAATGGATATCAGGAAAAAGCCCATTCCCACAAAGATGAAAGCATTGTAGGCAAGCACCGAACCTGTCTCCTGCTGGTTCAGGTAGAACCACTCATAGAAACTGACTTCTGACGACTGCCAGCCTATGCCTATCATCCAGACCGACAGTATCGTTATGACAAGTCCCAGTCCGCAGTAAATGAAAAACCTGAGTATCTTGCGTTTCTTTATCTTCTCAAACAACCAGAACAGCACAGCCTCATACATCACAAAGGCTGCGGTCATCGTTCTTACAAGGGTGGTGTAATATGATGTGAATATCACATTCATAACCACGCCGCCCAGCAGCAGAGGAA
>CAMNMO010000374.1 GCA_946544695.1 uncultured Ruminococcus sp.
CAGGATCAGGTGGCTTCCCCGGAAATAATCAATCATGCCTGCTGCGGGGTAGACAGTCAGCGATGTGCCCGCAATGATAAGGCAGTCCGCACGGGCTATCTGTTCCAGAGCCTCAGTGGTCACGTCGGTGTCAAGACCCTCCTCGTAAAGCACCACATCGGGCTTTATCGTGCCGCCGCACTGACATTTCGGCACGCCTGTGCCGTTTTGGATATCACGCACATCGTAGGGTCTGCGGCACTTCATGCAGTAATTGCGCAGCACCGAGCCGTGCAGTTCAAGCACCTTTTTGCTGCCTGCCGCCTGATGCAGTCCGTCGATATTCTGGGTGACCACCGCCGTCAGCTTGCCTTTTTCTTCCATTTCAGCCAGTTTCAGGTGAGCCTTGTTGGGCTTGGCATCAAGGCAAAGCATCTTGTCACGGTAGAATTTGTAGAACTCCTCCGTCTTTGACATAAAGAAAGTATGGCTGAGTATGGTCTCGGGCGGGTAGTCATACTTCTGGTTATAAAGTCCGTCCACCGAACGGAAATCGGGTATGCCGCTTTCGGTGGAAACACCTGCCCCGCCAAAGAAAACTATCCTCTCCGACTCATCAACTATTTGCTGCAATTTTTCGATACCGTTCATGGAAATTCCTCCTTATAATAATTTTTATGGTCATACCGCCGAAACACCACACTAGACAGCCTTTCGGCGGGAAAAGAATACATCACAAGCGTTAAAGGGCTGACCGCAATGATTTTATCCGAGCTGTCACCCGTCGCTGTTCATTGCATCAAGCTTGTCAGCGTTTTTCTGCCTGAATTCATCAAATGTCTCCGTCAGGAACTCATTGCCGTCAGCGTCAACGAAATGCATCGTCAGCGTTACGCTGTCATAGTCCATCTTATAAACGTGATACATCTGTGCGTTGCTTTCCAGCAGGGACACACAGCCCAGTTCATCATCGCTTTCAAACACCGCATCGCCGTATTCGCCCGCCGTGTAGAACTTATCCTTATCACTTACAGTCAGGTAGAAATCGGTGAAATCATCGTTGTAGCTGACACCTGTCACCGCATTGAAGGTGTTTGCGCTGAAACTCCAGTCGGTGTTATCCCTGCACGAACCGTAGATGAAATCCTGCTTGTGGGCAAAGCCTTCCTCGTTGTAGACAGTTTCCAGCACCTCAGTGCCGCTGTCGTCTTTGCCTGCCACCCTGCATGATATCACACCCGGCTGATCGTTCTGTATGGCGATGAGTTCATCTGCCGTTTCCTGGTAAAGCGCTGTACTCAGGTATTCGCTGACAGTGCCGTCAGCATTCGCCCTGATACCTATACCGGGCACTATCTCCTCAATGGATATGCCGTCCTCAGCTGAGGTAGCTTCTTCGGGCCTTTCTGTCTCAGCCTGTGATGCTGCGCTTTCCTCCTTTGCAGGTGCGGAAGATGTCTCGTCCTTACCGCCGCAGCCGCAAAGCAGCAGGCTTGCCAGCACCGCCAATGTCAATACTTTAGTTCTCATTTTTTACGACCTCACTTTGCCTCAGCCTTTTCCCATTTCATCAGCACTTCCTCGTCACGGGGCTTTTCCATCTCTTCTTTGAGACACAGGTACACCGTCACGATGTTGACTATCTCGATAAGCAGCAGCCATCTTCTGTCTATCGAACCCTTACCGAACAGGTAGCCCGAAAGCGCCTGCACCGAACAGTACTGCGATGTGAATATCAGCCACAGCCTCTTGCGGTAATAGAATGCGAATATAACGAACATGACTTCCGAAAGATAGAAATATCTCTCATGCATGTGGGGCAGCACAAAGGGCACCGCAAATGCGGATATCATGGCAAGTGCCACCATTGTGTTGCAGGTCATTTTCAGCTGCTTGCGGGTGACGTAGTAGTACATCACAGTCACGACGCAGATGCCTGCGAAGAATATGCCCGCAGGTCCCAGCAGTTCATTATCCACCTCTTCCCAGAGTGCCCACAGGTTGGGCAGCGACATGCAGAGGTCGTCATACTGCCCCGACTGACGGAAGTATACAGTCAGCAGGCGCCAGAAATCTCCCCCTGCAATGGCTGCGGGGATAATGCTGATGACATACACAGCGGGTATCCACAGCAGGTTCAGCGGACGTATCTTCTTCTTGAAAAGAAGAATGCCCACAAAGGGTGCAAAGAATACCGCCTGCAATTTGAAGGATATGCTGACGCCCAGCATTATCATAGCCAGCCTGTCATCGCCCTTCATCATGTAATACAGGCACATAACGAGAAAGCAGGAGTAGATGACATCGCACTGTCCCCATGTTGCGGAATTGAGCACCACAGTGGGCAGGCAGAACACCGCAGTGAATGCGATGTACGGCAGATGCCCGTCCTTCTCACGCAGTTCCACGATGCGCATGGCATACACTGCCGTTACAAAGTCGAAGATTATCGAAAGTATCTTCAGACCCGTCTGCGGCGATATGCTTTTGAAGTAGGTCAGTGCGGCGATGTAGTAATAGTACAGCGGCGTGTAGTCGCCCACATCGTCACCCACCGCCTTGAAACCGCCGTTGTCTGCGAAGTAGTTGTACCAGCGTTCCAGATACAGCCACATATCCCTTGATGTGTGCGGCATAAGCTTGTTGCGCATCATCATGCCGCAGACACACACGATGAGTATGTAGCACAGCTTTGCTATCCTGTCAAAGTCCCACCCTGCGGGCAGCCTGAAAGGAAAGCTTTCTTTTTTGTTACTGCTCATTTCATTGCCTCCGTAAAAATCAACATATATAGTTATTGTAACCTATTTGCGCAGTTTTGTCAATAGCATGGGCGACGGCTTTTCCGTCGGAGATATCCAACGCTGTTCACAAACGACGGCTTTTCCGTCGATGATATCCAACGGTGTTCACGAACGACGGTCAGTCCGTCGGGCTTTATTTCTGCGGGCGGCATGCCGCAAACGACGGCTTTTCCG
>CAMNMO010000375.1 GCA_946544695.1 uncultured Ruminococcus sp.
TCATAATCCACCTGACCGCACCCGTTGCTCATAAGTGTGGCGAAGATGAAGTTTGAAACAGCAATGACTTCTTTCCTGCTTCGGAAATTCTTTTGCAGACTTATATGTTCAAGCTTCTTTTCATCAGCATGTGTGCGTGCAAGCTCAATACAGTTTTTGAAAAGCTCGGGGTTGGTCTTTCTGAAACCGTATATCGCCTGTTTCATATCACCGACTATAAAAGTGTTGCTGCCCATGTAGCGCAGGTCATCTGTATCGGATACAGCTTTGAATATTATCTCCTGGATATCATTAACGTCCTGATACTCATCTATCATTATTATCTGATAAAGTCCGCCCGAACGTATCTCCTCAGCCAGTTCAGTCCTTTCAAAGCCGTCCTCCGTCTCGGTGACAAGAAGGTTCTTTGCCATAAGTTCGATATCACTGAAATCAACAGCGTTGCGTTCAAGCTTGATATCATAGGATACCTCCTCGATACGCCTTTCGAGACTGCATATTGCATTGAACAGCCTGTCAGCAGTCTCAAGCGAGCTGCGCAGATGTTCTTCTGACAGTTCAAGTCCGCTTGAAGCACTTTTAAGCATATCAGCCACGTCGTTGATGTCCTGCTTGAATCTTTCCTTGACATCATTGAATATCTCTTTGACGTCCTCGGGCGGCTTGCCTGATATCCTAAGCTGCTTGTATTTTATCTGTTCTATTTTTTTGAGCCCCTCGCCGTCACGGTGTCGGGCAGCAAGCTTGTAGCCGTCATAAAGCGACACACAGATCTCCAGATCTTCCTCGGCATTTTTAAATGAATCCGAAAACCTGAACGTCTTTTCACCTGCTGAAATAGTATAGTTATAGCAGTATCTCGCATCTTCGATAAGTCTGTGTGCCGCTTCTATCTGCTCATCAAGACGTGAGAATGCGCTCTCGTAAAGCTCTGCAAAAAATTCATCGCTGCGATAATTTTCCGAAGTATCAGCTATCCACTTATCAGAGTGGGTTATGGTCCTCAGATGATCGTAGATCGACTTTACAACAGTGATGAGCTCACCTGTCTCCACAGAGAAAAAGTTGTCGATAAATGCATAAAGTTCGGGGTCATCGGCACAAAGCTCCTCGGCTGCCTGTTCAAAAGCAGTATCGAAGATCAGTTCTCTTTCAGCATCACCGAGTATTTTAAGTCCGCCCGTAAAACTGAACTTATCAAGATTCTCCTTAACAAGATCAAAGCAGAACGAATCTATGGTCGAGATACGTGCAAGCTGTACCAGTTCCTGCTGGCGCAGCACCCATGTATCGTTCGGGTCTTCACGCAGTTTTTTTTCAAATGCTGCACTTAGCTTGTCACGCATCTGTGCAGCAGCATCTATCGTGAAGGTCACCGCAAGAAGTCTGTCGGCGGGAATGCCTTTCGTCCTGTCGGAAAGCAGTCGGATGATACGTTCTATAAGCACAGCTGTCTTACCGCTGCCCGCAGCTGCTGAAACGGTGACTCCCCTGCCAAAAGACTTTATGGCTTGTTCCTGCTGCTCAGTCCACTGAACTTTCATTGGTATCCTCCTCACTTTCCTTAACGATAATTTCAAGTGCTTCAGTCATCTGTTCCTTTGTACCTTTTCTCGGCTCATCAGGGAAGGCTCTGCCGCATATACCTGCATAATTGCAGTAAGTACAGATATCTTCCAGCGGGTCTGCATCAATGTCGCCGTCAAGCAGACGATCACCGTATTCTACGACCTTACGCTTTGCAAATATCCTCATGGCAGTGAACATGGGATCGCTCATTGTAATATGGCTGAGCGACGTTTTGTTTATTCCTCTTTCAAGCAGTTGATTCACGTCTGACAGGTCAGTTATCCTGCCATTTCTTGAAAAGGATCTTATCGCAGATTCACATGCAGCCTCATACAGTGCTTCTTCCGAGAGTTCACTGTCAGCTGAATAGTTTTTACCATCACCTATCAGCTTCAGATAAAATACGCCTGCCTGTCTCAGTTCCATATCAGGGTTGACCACATTGCCTGTCTCCAGAAGGATCGAAAGGTATACGAGCATCTGAAGATCAAGCCCGCAGTAAAGATCGCCCAGTTTGAAGTCAGCATGCTTACGGAACTTGTAATCGACTATACGCACATACTGCCTGCCCTCACTGTCCTCACAGATATCAGCACGGTCTATCGTACCGATAAGCACAATGTGTCTGCCGTCTTTAAGGGTCAGGTCAAGATGGTCTGCGCCATCCTTGTTCTCTATCTTATACTCAGTGATGACAGGCGCAAAGCTGCTTAACTCAAGTTCACGCTGAACATACTTGACTATATTGAATGCCTGTTGCTTCATTGAGTCAAATCTGTATCTGAACGTCTTGTTCTTGCCGAAATCTCCGCAAAAAACCTCATTGTAATAGTTCTCAAAGCAGCTTTCGATAAGCACTTTTATATCATCGTCCTGCATCCCGATAAAATCCCTGCGGGCAGCGGCAGGGTCGCCGCTTTCGGTATTTATGGCTTTTTCAAGCACTTCATGTATCATAAGTCCCTTATATCTGCCATCAATGTCGATCTTCTGCGAACGGTTTAGTTTCAGCCCATAATTACAGAAATACATAAAGGGACACTTGAAATAATTATCCAGCTTAGTAGGTGAAACAGTTGCTGTTGTGCTTGCAAAGAAAGTATCCTCAGCCGCTTTCGGTGAAAGCCTGTAAGGTTTATCGGCAGATATCCTGCCAAGCTCTGAAAGCCGTTCATGATAGTAAGCCGAACCATTAAGTGAATCACGTATGCTGTTGACTGATGCTGTGTTATCACGGGAATGCTCTATGTACTTTATATAGGCAGTCTTATATGATGTGCAGAAAAAGTCGGGCGGCAGAGTATTGATATTCACCGCACTTGTTCCGATGATCGCACAGACTTCTTTTACAAGTGTTGAAGGTCTTTTTTCATTTCCCAGCAGATCGG
>CAMNMO010000376.1 GCA_946544695.1 uncultured Ruminococcus sp.
GCCGTGAAGGTCGTGACGAAAACGCAACTATCCGTTCTATGGCAGATGACCTTGCTGACGCTATGGACATACTGGGGCTGGAAAGCGCCTGCGTGCTGGGGGTATCTCAGGGGGGCATGATAGCGCAGTATCTGGCGGCGCTGCACCCCGAAAAGGTCGGCAGGCTGGTGCTGGGGGTGACCTCTCCCACAGCAGGCGAACTGCTGCGCAGCACCCTTGATGAATGGCTGGTCACGGCTGAACGTGAGGGTCTTGAAAAGGTCATGGCAGACAGCCTTGACAAGATGTACACCGAAAAAGCCGCAAAGCGCAGCCGCAGGCTTGCCCCGCTGATGGCAAGGCTCACCCGCTTTATCAGCGCCGAACGCTTTGCCGACCACGCAAGGGCGATATACACAATGGACAGCCGACCTTATCTTAAAGATATCCGCTGCCCCACGCTGGTGATAGGTGCCGAGCAAGACAAACTCACCACTGCGCAGGCTTCACGGGAACTGGCAGAGCTGATAAGCTGCAAGTGTGTCATCATACCGAACGAAGGTCATGCGGCGTACCTCAGTGACAGGTTCAATAAAACAGTGTATGACTTTTTCAAGGGCAGATAGCGGGGTAAGCTGCGGCAAACGGCTTGTTTTCGGGCTTTTATGTGACCCCGTATTATTTCCCTTAACAAAAATTAAGGTTAATATTAAGATAAAATAATGTTGTCGGTATCAGATTTAATGACTATTTAAGAATTGGCATGTTATAATAAAGCCATAGCAAGGGGAGCAAACCACCAACATCAGGGGCACAGAAAAATATACGCCCGCAGAACGAACGGAAAGGAAAAAAAAGAATGAGAACGACAACACTTATCAACACCTCGACTATCGAGAGAAAGCTGCCCGAATGGGCAAAGGTGGACCGTGTGATAAACGGTGTGCCCATCTACAACATGAACATCTTTGACAACATCATGACCTTCAATCAGGATAATCTGGAAGGCGAAGCCTTTGACTACTTCGGCACAAAGATAACCTACGGCGAACTGCCTGCACTGCGTGAAGCCTACGCTAAGGGTCTGAAGCTTGCAGGCGTTAAGGAAGGCGATGTTGTCACACTTTGCCTGCCTGTCAGCATAGAGAACCTCATGCTGCTGTTTGCCTGCAATCTGGTCAAGGCGATAAGCAACAACGTAAACTTCCTGTTTCTGAAAAACGACTTTGCGCTTTACACCAAAGACAAGAACTCGGAGATCATCGTTACACTGGACGCTTTCCTGCCCTACTTTGTCGATCACCTGAACGACAGCGGTATCAGGAAGGTCATCGTGATGAACCTTGATGACTTCCTGCCCGAGGACAAGAAGGGCATGTTCCTTGACACCTCAGAGATGCCCGAAAAGATGCAGGAGGTATTCAACATCGAGCAGATAATGGACTGCCTGAACAACCTGGACAAGATAAAGGGCGTTGATTTCATAAAGCTGGAAGACCTGCGCAAAGCGGGCGAAGAAAGCGATATCCCGCTGGATCTCGGTCCCACAGACCTTGACCGTGACATCAGCTACTTCTACACCAGCGGCACCACCAGTCAGCCCAAGTGCGTGGTATACAAGGAGTATTCGCTGAATGCATACGTTGAGATGCATGCGGGTCTTGATACCAAGAACTATGTGGGCGAGCGGAATTTCCAGTGTATCCCCCTTACCCACATGACAGGCGAGAGAGTATGCGCCATAATGCCGCTTGCAAGGGGCGGCACGCTGGTACCCAGACCCATCTACAACAAGTACACCTTTGCTAAGGACGTATCCGAGACACAGTGCAACTGCGTTGTGGCTACCGCAAGCTTCTACCTGATGAGCGTAAGACAGGGCGTCATCTCGCCCGATGCGCTGGAATGCCTGAAAAGACCCGCTTCGGGCGGCGAGGCTGTCAATGTCAGCGCTGTCAGGAAGATAGACAAGTGGCTGCGTGACAACGGCTGCAATGTCAGATATTCACTGGGCGGCGGCGCCAG
Source organism: uncultured Ruminococcus sp. (assembly GCA_946544695.1). GTDB lineage: Bacteria > Bacillota > Clostridia > Oscillospirales > Ruminococcaceae > Hominimerdicola. The sequence continues at coordinate 2,005 of CAMNMO010000376.1, forward strand.
CGAGGAAGGCGGTGTCACACTGGTCACCTACTTCATGGACGAGGAGACCAAGACCAACGAGACAGGCATGCCCCTCGAACCCCACGTACATGTCAAGCTGGTGGACGATGAGGGCAACCTTGTGACCGAAAACGAAGTGCTTGCGAACCTCCATGCCACCAGCCCCGCATCTGCCGACAGGTACCTGAACAACCCCGAAGCTACCGCAGAACGCTGGTATTACGATGAGGAGGGCACCAAGTGGGGCGTTACGGGCGATATCGCCGTAAGGCACGCCAACGGCTCATACACCATAATGGGCAGGGCTTCCGATTCATACGTTGACGAGAACGGCAAGAGGGTCTACCTGTTCATGATAGAAAGCTCGCTGGACGAGAACGACCCCATCAACGAGTGGGAGATAAGCGCATTCAAAAACGAGAGAGGCGGCTATGATGTTGTGGCACAGGTCATTCTCGATGCAGACCAGGCAGAACCCAGTGCAGAACTGGTGGAATATATCTGCTCGAAGTACGATGTGGACGCCGTGAAATTCTACAAGGAATTCGAGATAGGTGAGATAACAGCAAAGAGAGATTACATACTGCTGACCCACGACTATGACGGCTACTACGCACCATGCAGCCGCAATCACCTGATGCTTGTGAACTATTCCGAGAACGGCGACACCGTAAGGATAAGAGTAAGAAAAGACCATAAGATAGAAATAAACGAGAAAAAGAGCAAGGAGAACGACTGATGAGAGGAACAAAGGCGACAGCAGCACTGGTGGCAGCAGTTATGCTCAGCAGTGCCGCAGGAGTAACTGCATTTGCAGACAGCAAAACAGCAAAGACGGACGATAGAACATACAACTATGTGGCACTGGGAGACAGTATAGCAGCAGGCTTCGGTCTGGCTGACGGTGACCTGGCAAGC
>CAMNMO010000377.1 GCA_946544695.1 uncultured Ruminococcus sp.
TCCCTACGGGCACAAAAAAACTTTAAAGGCACAGAAGCGCTTCGCTGTTTGCCATTCTAAACAACTTTGCTGCCAGCCTTGCCATTCTGACCCACCCCACCATATATCCCGCTGTCCTACCCCACTCCCCGCCAAACAGACTTATTCAAAATGGAGGGCGAAGCCCTCCATACTCCAAACATCAGCTTTGCTGATGTTGCGCTCCGACTTCTGTGCCTGTTGCACCTTAAAGCTTTTTTGCACCCTGCGGTCGTCCCTCCCTACGGGCACAAAAAAACTTTAAAGGCACCAACGTTGACTGCGTCATCGTGAGCGCTTCACTGTTTGCCATACTTACCCGACTTTGTTTTACCCCACATCGGTTCACAAAACATTGACATTTCCGCCCTAAAGTGCTATAATCTAAGGTACAGGTTTTTACGGCTCATTCAAGTTGATAACGCCGTCACGGTCTGCCCCTGATCAGGGACAACGTGCAATTTAATCATTTTACCGAAAAGAGGTCAATCACAATGCTTACACTTGATAAGGTGTTCGATGCATCAAACGTACTCAAAGAGGTCATCAGACCCACCGCCTGCATTGCAGCTCCTCAGGTCAATCCTGACTGCAATGTTTTCTTAAAGACCGAGAACCTCCAGATAACAGGTTCATTCAAGGTCAGGGGCGCATATTACAGGATCTCCCAGCTCTCCGATGAGGAGAAATCGCACGGCGTTATAGCCTGCTCAGCGGGCAACCATGCACAGGGCGTAGCTCTTGCAGCCGCCAAAAACGGCATACGTTCCATAATCTGCCTGCCCGACGGCGCACCTATCTCTAAGGTCGAAGCTACACGCAGCTACGGCGCCGAGATATGCCTTGTCCCTGGCGTTTACGATGATGCTTATGCCGAAGCTATCCGCCAGCGTGATGAATGCGGCTATACCTTCATTCACCCCTTCGATGATGAGAATGTCATCGCAGGTCAGGGCACCATCGGTCTTGAAATACTCAATCAGGTGACAAATGCCAATGTCATCGTTGTCCCCGTGGGCGGCGGCGGACTTATCTCGGGCGTTGCTTTCGCAGTAAAGCAGCTCAACCCCCGTGTAAAGGTCTACGGCGTTCAGGCAGAAGGCGCACCCTCTATGGTGAAGTCTCTTGCCGAAGATAAGATACTCTGCCTCGACAGCGTTCACACTATCGCTGACGGCATTCAGGTCAAGGAGCCGGGTGAGAATACCTTTGAATACTGCAAGCAGTATGTTGACGGCATAGTCACCGTCACCGATGACGAGGTAAGCTCCGCTATCCTCCACCTCATCGAAAAGCAGAAGCTCATCGCAGAAGGCGCAGGCGCCGTTTCCGTTGCAGCTGTCATGTTCAACAAGATACCCGATATCAAGGGCAAAAACGTTGTCTGCCTTGTTTCGGGCGGTAATATCGACGTTACTATCCTGTCCCGTGTCATCAAGAGAGGTCTGCTCAAGTCGGGCAGGTCCGATACCCTTACTATCCAGCTCGATGACAAGCCTGGTCAGCTGAAGGACGTTTCCGCTATCATCGCAGACCTGGGCGCAAACGTGGTATCTATCCACCACGAGAGAGCCAGCGAGGACAGCGATATCACCGAATGCCTGCTCCGCCTTGTGCTTGAGACCAGGGATTACAGCCATATCCGTGAGATACGTGCCGCACTGACAGCAAAGGGCTTCAAGATAGTCAACAAGTGATACGGGTGATAATACCCTGTGCACCGAAACTACATTTATCGTGGAGAAAACATGAGACCTAAGACAAAACGAAAGCTGATATACTCGGCATTTTTCGCCGCAATTCTCGCAGCAGAGATATTGATAGGGATGTACGCTCACGGCTTTGTCCGTGAATATATCGGTGATGTCCTCGTCATGCCCGCCATGTACTTTTTCGTGCGCATATTCACAGAAAAATTTCCCCGCACACTCCCGCTGATACTTTTCATCTTTGCCTGCGCAGTCGAGGTCTCCCAGTATTTTGGGCTTTACAAGATACTCGGCTTCTCCCGTGGCAGCCTTCCCGCCATTATCATCGGCACAGGCTTCGCATGGGGCGACCTCATTGCATACGCTGCGGGAAGCGTGCTCGACCTTATTGCCGCTGCGGCAATACCCTCCGCAGACGACCCCGGATAACAGGATACGGAGTTACAGACAGAAACACGGCATCAGCCGTGCTATAAATAAAAAATTATTTCAAAGGAGAGATCAATTATGGCAGAAACAATTTACACAAAGAACGCACCCGATGCGATAGGACCCTATTCACAGGCAAAAAAGGTAGGCGGACTGATCTTCACTTCGGGTCAGATAGCTATCGACCCCGCAACAGGCAATGTTGAGGCATCGACCATCGAGGAGCAGACACATCAGGTCTGCAAGAACCTGAAAGCTGTCCTCGAAGAAGCAGGCAGCAGTCTCGATAAGGCTGTAAAGACCGTTTGCTTCCTGAAAAACATGAGCGATTTCGGCGCTTTCAACGGCGTTTACGGTGAATACTTCACCTCCAAGCCCGCCAGAAGCTGTGTCGCAGTAAAGGAACTCCCCAAGGACGTACTCGTTGAAGTAGAGGTCATTGCGGAGGTATAAACCATGCGAAAAGTATTATCATTTGCAGCTGCACTGCTTTTAGTCGCAAGCTGCGGCGGTTCCGTTCTTCCCGATTACAGGGAAAACAATACCGTTCACGCAGTGGGCACAGGTGACCTTGAGCTCCCCATGATACCCGTAGTTTCGGACTCTGAGTCCGGCACCGATGAAGATATCTCGGCTAACGATATAATAACATCTTCCGATCCAAATCATGACGATACCTTATCGGGCAACGATATAATAACTTCTTCCGACCCCCGTCATGACGATACCCTATCGGGCAACGATATAATAACATCTT
>CAMNMO010000378.1 GCA_946544695.1 uncultured Ruminococcus sp.
CATCGACGGCTGCGGCAGACTTTGTGCCGTGCCGGGACTGTTCGATATGCACGTACATTTCCGTGACCCGGGACTGACCTATAAAGAGGATATCGAAACAGGCGCAAATGCCGCAAAGGCAGGCGGTTTCACAGGCGTGGCATGCATGCCCAACACCAAGCCCCCCATCGATTCGCCCGAGCTTGTAAAGTACGTTTTTGACAAGGCTAAGAAAACAGGCATAGACGTTATCCCCTACGCAGCAGTCACTAAAGGCATGAAGGGCGAGGAACTCTGTGACTACGATGAGCTGAAAAAGGCAGGCATAACCGCCATTTCCGATGACGGCAGACCTGTCGAGAATGCTGAACTCATGAGACAGGCACTGGAGCTTTCAAATGACAACGGGCTCATCATCACCTCGCACTGCGAGGACCTGAAAATAATCAACGGCGGTATAATCAACAAGGGCGAAGTCTCAAAAAAGCTGGGCGTCCGTGGTATGGACAGAGCCAGCGAGGACAGCATAACAGCCCGTGAGATAACCCTTGCCATGAGCTGCGATGCAAGGATACATATATGCCATGTATCGACATGGGGTTCGGTGAACATCATCAGGGCTGCCAAGCGTGACGGCGTAAAAGTCACCTGCGAGACTGCCCCGCACTACTTCACCTATACCGATGAAAAGCTGCTGAGCCGTGATGCTGACTACCGCATGTCTCCCCCGCTGAGAACAGAGAGGGACAGACAGGCTGTTGAAGAAGCACTTCTCGACGGCACCATCGACTGCATAATAACCGACCATGCCCCCCATTCCGCTGAGGAAAAGGCAGACTTTGAAAAAGCGCCAAACGGCGTTGTGGGGCTTGAAACTTCACTTGCGGTAACGCTGACACAGCTCTACCACACAGGCAAGCTGAGTCTTGATAAGCTGGTGGAAGTCATGAGTGTCAACCCGAGAAGGATATTGGGTCTTGAACCTATCAGGATAGCAGTTGGCGAACGCTGCGACCTGTGCATTTTTGACCCCGACTTTGAGTGGGAGGTCATTCCCGAAGAGCTCAACTCAAAGAGCAAGAACACCGTGTTCAAGGGCGAGCACTTAAAGGGCAGGAACATGTATACTGTCTGCCGTGGCAAGGTGGTATACAGTCTGTAATCAAAGATGTATCATTCTCCCTGCTGCGGCGGGGAGAATGTTTATGCGCAGAATGACCTGCCTGTCATAAACTCTGAGGTGATATCATGCCGCTTATGATAACGGCTTTTCATGTACCGGCACAGGAGAATGGCTTGACGAAACGGGCATACCCCATTGGTGCGCCCACGATGACGACAGGCTGAAAGAAAGTCAGCCGCCCGCTGTTTCACGTCCCGATGTAATATCGTTTATTACCGATAAGATCCATAAGCAAACAGGAGGAATTTTAAATGTCAATGGACAGACTTATAGAAAACATTGTAAAGACACAGAACCCCTCAGTGGTGGGTCTTGACCCTAAGCTGGAGTATGTTCCCGAATTCATCAAGGAGAAGAAGTTCAAGAAATACGACCGCACACTGAAAGCTGCGGCAAAGGCTATACTGGAATTCAACAAGTGCATCATCGACGAGATACACGATATCTGCCCTGCGATCAAACCCCAGGCAGCTTACTACGAGATGTACGGCTATGAGGGCGTAAAGACCCTGTACAAGACCATTCAGTACGCTAAGGAAAAAGGCATGTTCGTAATGACCGACGGCAAGCGCAATGACATCGGGGCGACTATGGAAGCTTATGCGGCTGCACATCTGGGTCTTACAGATGTGGGCGGTGAAAAGATAGAGGCTTTCGGTGCGGACGCACTGACTGTAAACGGCTATCTGGGTACTGACGGCATCAGCCCCCTGCTTGAACAGTGCAAGCTGTATGACAAGGGCATCTTCGTGCTGGTAAAGACCTCAAACAAGTCCTCAGGCGAATTGCAGGACCTGAAAATAGGCGACAAGACAGTCTATGCCACAATGGGCGACATGTGCGAAAAATGGGGCAGCGAGGTAATGGGCAAGTACGGTTACAGCGGCGTGGGTGCTGTTGTAGGTGCTACCTACCCCGAACAGCTGGCTGAGATGAGGGCTGCACTTCCTCACACATTCTTCCTGGTACCGGGCTACGGCGCACAGGGCGGCGGCGCTGAGGGCGTAAGCAAGGGCTTTGACAAGAATGGTCTTGGTGCGATAGTTAATTCTTCCAGAGGTGTTATGTGCGCCTACAAGAAGGAAGAGTGTGACGAACACGACTTCGCTAAGGCTGCAAGGCGTGAAGTTATCCGCATGAAGGAGGACATAATCTCCTATCTGCCGAGGATAGCTTTCCCCGAGTAATGCACTGCCGACTTTGACCGTGCAGAGGCAGATCTCGTACAGACCGACGGAAAAGCTGTGGATATACAGCTGTATCGGGCGGCGGGATCGGGATAAGATACAAAGTTTAAGAAGCAGGGCGCTCCCGGTCAGCGGGGGCGCCTTTTTCGAGGTGAAAAATGAGCAATATAATAACAAAAGGATTCGATGAACTTTCCGCAGCAGAAGTCTACGCAATAATGAAAGCAAGGCAGGACGTTTTTATGATCGAACAGAACTGTCCCTAGCCCGATATGGACGGCATCGACCCGATAAGCCGACACCTGTTCACCCTGAATGACAATGGCGAATGCACATCATGCCTGAGACTTTTCGTAAAGCCCGATGGACCCCATACCGTGCAGATAGTCAGGGTCATCACCACCGAACGTGGCACGGGGCTGGGCGGCAGGGTACTCCATGAGGGGGTAAGGCAGGCGTCTGAGTATGAGGGCGCAGAGGAACTCTATCTCGAAGCGCAGACCTACGCCATCGGCTTTTATGCCAAAGAAGGCTTTGAAGTCTGCTCGGAGGAATTTCTGGAG
>CAMNMO010000379.1 GCA_946544695.1 uncultured Ruminococcus sp.
CATTACGGCTGTAAAATATGGTGTTGAGTGTATTCCCCCCGCCTTCGGCGGGGGGGATACACAAAAATACAGCTGTGTTTTGTCAAAATTGATTTCCGTGATATATAGGAAGAATAACAAAGAAAAAGCCGCCCCGAAGGACGGCTTTCGTTATATTTACTTATTATCCTTTACGATCTCTTTAAGACCTGTTGCCAGACCTGCAAGACCCTGTATCTCACTGGGGATAATGATCTTGGTAGCCTTGCCATCAGCAGCCTTGCTGAATGCTTCAAGGCTCTTCAGCTGGATAACTGCTTCGTTAGGATTAGCTGCATTCAGCTTTACGATACTGTCAGCCAGTGCACGCTGTACCATTTCGATAGCCTGAGCTTCACCTTCTGCCTCGAGTATCTTCTGTTCCTTGACAGCATCTGCCCTGAGTATCATGGACTGCTTTTCTGCTTCTGCGGCGAGTATCTGGGATTCCTTATCAGCCTGCGCTCTCAGGATCTTTGATTCCTTCTCACCTTCTGCGACCAGTATCTGCGACTTTTTCTCAGCCTCAGCCTGGATGACCTTTTCACGTCTCTCACGGTCAGCCTTCATCTGCTTTTCCATGGCATCCTGTATCTCTCTTGGGGGCAGGATGTTCTTCAGTTCAACACGCTGTACCTTGATGCCCCAACGGTCGGTAGCTTCGTCGAGGATAGCAGTGATACGGGTATTGATGATATCACGGGAAGTCAGTGTAGCTTCCAGATCGAGGTCACCGACGATATTTCTCAGTGTGGTAGCTGTCAGGTTCTCGATAGCGGATATAGGTCTCTCAACGCCGTAAGTAAACTGCATCGCATTGGTTATCTGGAAGAATACGACGGTATCTATCTGCATAGTAACGTTATCCTTAGTGATAACAGACTGCGGCTTGAAGTCAACGACCTGTTCCTTGATGGAAACACGCTTTGCCACTCTGTCAATGAAAGGGACCTTAACATGCATGCCTGTTCCCCATGCAGCGTGGAAAGTACCGAGTCTTTCAACCACGTAAACGTAAGCCTGCGGTACGATCTTGATATTTGAGATCACGATCAATACGATAATAGCAATGATTATCAGTACAATAATTAATGGGTTCATATTTTGTTACCTCCGTTAAATGAAAGTTTTATTTTTCAGCTTTATCTGCTGAATTTTTACATCTGTGTAAGATATCCTGAACCAAGTCCGTAAAACATGCATTTGGTGTTTTATCTGAGATATAATCTTTTCATTGCATTGTGAGCGAACTTGTTCATCAATAAGAACTGCGTCTCAGTTTTTCGGGGCAACTATCAGCTTTGCACCCGATACCTCAACAACACTGACCATCTCGCCTTTTGAGATGTTGCGACCGTCTGCTGATACCGCAGCCCAGTCTGTGCCGTCAAGCTTTACTCTGCCTTTGTTAAGGCTGTTGTCGATACTTTCTATGACCTGTGCAGTCTTGCCAACGTCCAGCTCGAAGTTTGTGGGTACAGCTGTTTTTCTGACTTTCTGAGCAAGCGGTCTTGTTGCGATAAGGAATATTATCGATGTTACAACAAATACTGCGAACTGTGCAACAAATGGAAGCTTGCCGATGGCACAGAACATCGCAGCCAGCGAGCCCAGTGCAAACCAGATACTCAGCAGCCCCGCACCGTTAGCTATCTCAACGATGACAAAGAAAACAAATGCGACAGCCCAGACGATGATAAAAGTGGTAGCAGTCACGACAGATCAACTCCTTTCCTGTTCTGATGTCTCTTTTTCTTTCTTGGCAGATATCGTTTTCTGCCATGTTCTCATTATAGCATATTTCGCAAAAATTTTCAATAGGTCAAAGCAGTATAACAGGAAAAAATTATCTGACAGAAATGTGAAAAACTGTCGTATTACAGAAGATAAATGCCGACAAGTTTCGTTGCTTGTCGGCATAAAAATATTAAAGTTATATCACTTTACATAGACTTTCTTGATTATGCCGATATACTGTACATGATGATCGCCTGCTGCATACCATTTTTCAAGCAGAGACCTATCTGTATAGCAGCTTTCCTCCATTGGCTGCACATAGGCTTTTTCACATACCAGCACCATTTTTGCCTGCTCGAACGCAGTGGTGTCGTCAGTAAACACTGGAACAAGGCCTGTTTCGGCAGCTTTATCGCAGTCACGGCCGCTGTGAGCACCGCAGAAAGCCAGCGCTTTTCTTTCACTTTCATCAAAGAAACAAATTGTAAAGGTATCTGCCTTGTCAATGAATGTTTTGGTGTAACGCTGTGGTCTTATGACAGTTGTGAAGGTCTGCTTGCCCCACATGATGCCTGCAAAGCCCCATGAAGCAGTCATGGTGTTCCAGCCGTTCTCATCACCTGCTGTCACAAGGAACCATTCCTTGTCTATCTTCTTATAAGGGTTGAACTCTGTTTCGCTGAGTGCCGAGGGCTCTATCTCATTAAAACCATATTTCTCAGTAAGTATGCTCATTTTTCATTACCGCCTTTCACTTAAAACTCAGTTTATAAGCATGACTATATTATACTCCATATTTTTTGAAAATGCAACCATTTTGTAATTGCTTTTTTTGATAAATCGTGGTATAATATTTGTATATAGGGCGTTTTTGTCCTGAGGTGATGATGTTTATGGATAGTGCTTATCTATAATATTCATCAAAAGCTGCATAAAATATACGATTATACATAATATTCACTGAATATTTGCATATTTTGAAAATTTTATGCGTAAAACCTCTTGACAAATCCGAATAATGGTGTATAATATGTAATATGTTTGACATACTATTCACCTTATGCCTGTAATTTTTATTTTTGGAGGAACACATTATGGCTAAAGAAATCAAAAAAGTTGTACTGGCTTACTCGGGCGGACTTGATACTT
>CAMNMO010000380.1 GCA_946544695.1 uncultured Ruminococcus sp.
AACTCACTGTTCTACATGACTTCGCTTGCTAAATACTGGATACCGTTTGAGTCGCATATTTATGAACACGGCGGTCACGGTCTGGGTCTTTGTGATGAGACTACCGCTACCTGGGAGGGTCATATACAGCCCGTTGCGGCAGCATGGTCCGAAGCGGCTATCAAGTGGATACTAAGATTGTAATATCATCACCCGAGAGGAGTTGCTCCTTTCGGGTGTTTTTCATGTCGGTTAACAAGGACGTGCTTTGCGGCATATTATGTACCATGCTGAAAACAGGAGGTACTAATATGGCAGAAAAATACTTTTTGGGCTGCATGACACAGCAGGGCTTTTCGACCGAGTTCGGCAGGCTTATGAATGAGGGAGAAAGGTTTACTTATATCCTTAAAGGCGGCGCCGGAACAGGCAAGTCATCGATGATGAAGAAGATAGCCGATGAATTTGAAGAAACGGAACATGTGGTGAGGTTCTGCTGTTCGTCCGATCCCGATTCGCTGGACGCAGTCATGCTGGAGACTTCGGGTGTTATGATAGTTGACGGTACTTCGCCGCATGTATTTGACCCTGTGTACCCTGCGGTGAGACAGTGTATAGTCAATCTGGGAGATAACTGGGATACTGAAAAGCTTATGGAAAACACCGATGAGATAATCGCTGTGACTGATAAGAACAAGTCACTGATGGCCAGGGCTAAGCGATTCTCAGGGGCACTGTCAAATGTTTGCAGTGACAGTTTCAATTGTGCTGCGGGGTGTGTAGATGAGGAAAAGCTGAGTGCATTCCTGGCGAGATTTTACAAAAAGATACTGCTGCGCAAAGGAACAGGCAGCGGCAGACAGGATATCAGACAGCTTTCAGCGTTGACCGAATACGGGTATATGACCATGACCGAAACGCTTGAAGACTATCCCGAGGTATTTTTCATGCGTGACGATAACTTTGCCTGTGCACACCTTATATGTGAAAAAACAGCTGCCGAAGCCTCAAGGCGTGGCATCGACACTGTTATCTGCCCTTGTCATCTGCTGAACAATACGGTCTATGAGCATATTCTTATTCCCGAGACAGGCGTGGCACTGGTCTCTGCGACACCTGTCAACAAGCTTCATTTTGAAGGTGCAAAGCCGCTTTCGCTGGGACGTTTTTATGATAAGCTGGAAGTCAGCCGTTACCGCAGCAGACTTAAAATGAACAGGCTGACAGCCCTCAGTCTTGCTGATGAAGTCTATATGACCATAGCAAAAGCAAAGACAGTTCATGACGAGATAGAGAAATTCTATATCGAAGCGATGGATTTTGAAAAGCTGGATATCCTTACAGCGAATATCATAAACGAGATAAGACAGAAAAACTGAACTCAGATATCGGCACAGTTGGGCGAAAATGCACGACTGTGCCGTAAATATTGAGCTTTTTAGCAGTTTAACAAATCAATACGACACGCATTTTGTTCATCGTGCATATAATATTTATCTCAGTTCAAAAATATATTAACGTTATTACTCTTGCATTAACTGCTTCAAAGTGATATAATATAAAGAAAATCATTTTATGATGGGGGCAGTGATGATGACAAGATGGAGAATTGGTAAGGCTGATGCGCAGAAGGTAACTGAGTTTTCTCAGCGGACAGACCTTGATCGGCTGACTCTCGAAGTTCTTTCGTCGAGAGGGTTTAACGATCTTGACAGTCTGGTGGGGCTTTTTACCGAGCAGGAGCTTGAAGATCCGTTTGTTATCAAGGATATGGACAAGGCTGTCTCAGTTATAGAAGCATCTGTGGATTCAGGGGAGCTTATCTGCATTTACGGCGACTACGACTGCGATGGTATAACCTCGACCACCATACTGTTCAGCTACCTTGAAAGCATGGGTGCCAATGTTATGTACTATATCCCCGAACGTGATGAGGGGTACGGCATGAACATCAATGCTGTCGGATCGCTGGCAGAGAAGGAAGTCAAGCTGATCGTTACAGTGGATAACGGCATCTCTGCCATTGAGGAAGCAAAGAAATGCAAGGAACTCGGCATTAAGCTGGTCGTTACAGACCACCATCAGCCGGGCGATGAACTTCCCGATGCCGAAGCTGTTGTTGACCCCCACAGGGCAGACTGCCCCAGCAGTTTCAAGGATCTCTGCGGTGCGGGTGTGGCGCTCAAACTGTGCGCAGCCCTTGACGGCGGTAACTACGATGCTGTTATAGAGCAGTATTCGGATATATGCGCAATAGGTACGGTAGCAGATGTTGTTCCGCTCAACGGTGAGAACAGGACACTTGTCAAGACAGGTTTCAGATATCTTCCGAATACCGAGCTCGCAGGACTTGACCTGCTGCTTGACAAGCTGAAGATAGACAGAGAACATATAGTTTCCGACCATGTCGGATTCAGGATAGCACCTGTTATCAATGCTTCGGGCAGGTTCGGTTCACCGCTTACGGCGGTGAAAGCACTTCTCAGTGAAGACCCTGAAGATGCTGAGAATTATGTTGATACTATGATAACTCTCAACACCATGCGCAAAAAGAATGAGCAGGATATACTTAAAGATATAGACGATCACATAAAAAATGATCCTTCAGTGCTGGATCACAGGGTGATTGTCCTTGCAGGCAGGGGCTGGCATCACGGTATAATAGGTATCGTTGCCTCAAAGGTGCTGGACAGATACAGCAAACCTGCGATCATCATAACGATAGAGGAAAACGGTCAGGCAAGAGGTTCGGCAAGGTCTGTAAAGGGGCTGAACATTCACACCTGTCTCACTTACTGCAAGGAACTGCTGACCAAGTTCGGCGGACATGAGTGCGCAGGCGGTTTCTCGCTGAATGAGGAGGATATAGACAGTTTCACACGGAAGGTGTATGAATACTCCGACAGCCTTGAAAAGCCCGCT
>CAMNMO010000381.1 GCA_946544695.1 uncultured Ruminococcus sp.
TTTGGGGCGGTGCCTATGGGTTCGCTGCTGGAAAATCTAAGCGACAGCGGTATGAACATGTGCAGCGGCATCGGTCTCGCGGCGATAAGTGCGGCGGCGGTGGCCGTCCCCTACGGGCTGAACAAGGCCAGCGGCGGAGTGGCAAACGAGCTGCTGTTCATCACACGCAAATACTGGTCGAGGCACAAGAAAAGCCTTGCAGCGCTGCTGTTTTCGGGGGTGCTGCTGTGTGCGGTAATGGTAGGAACTTTCCTGCAAATAAGAGCTGATTTCAACCGCACCCTGCATTCGGCTTATGATACCACCGGAATGTTTGATGTCATGCTTTTCGACCCGTCAGAGGAGCTTGTTTCCGAGCTGACTTCAAAGAAGCTGCCCGATAAACAGCAAACTGTCTCTGTGTTAAAGGACAAAGCGGAAATATACGGCAGCAAACTCACATGGGGATATGCAGAGGGCGATATTTCCCTTATGCACATTCCTTTTGAAAGCGGCGGTATGCCCGAAGGCCCGGACGATGCCGCAATTACAAGAGGTGCAGCCAATGAGCTGTGCTGGTCGGGAAGAACAGGCGATACGATCAGGATAAACGGCAAGGAGTACACTGTTTCGGGAATAATAGGCGAAAGCTATAACAAGAGGCTGTTTGCCGAGTTCGGTACATCAGAGGGAATGTTTGACGAAAAGCCTCCCTATGCTTTGCCTTCGGTTTATGTAGCAAAGCCTGCTGATGCCGGATCCGCATATTCGATCGAGCTGTTCAGCGGTGCAGCTGACGGACAAGGCGAGAACATCAGCTGGTTCGGTTTCCCCGCAGATGACTTTATGAGTCTGATGGGCGAACGCTTCGGCGCAGAGAATGCAAGGTGGAGTTTTGCCGTAAACGACATAGAGGGTGAAGCCGCAGGTATCGCAGGAAGCGATGAATTCAGACAGAACGTGCGGTGGTTTATGATAATGGCAGCGATCTCCGCCGTTATCGCTGTACTTTCGGTGTTCTCTGTCCTGCGTCTGATCTTTGAGGAAAGGCGCAGCACCTATGAGCTTCTGCACAGGGTCGGAGTGTCGAACCGAAGGCTTGGGATAATGTACATCATCGAATGTCTGCTGCTGACGCTGATACAGGTGATCATAGGGGCTTCTTTCGGCGTACTCGGATATTTCGGCATACACAGCTTTGAAACAAAAGCCCTTGAATACAGCGACTATTCTGCATTCACCACGGACAGGCTTGTTGTGGACAACACCCGTGATCCGTTTCTGATCGGTGTTGCTGTATCTGTTATTGTTATGTTTCTGGGCTATGCTTTCACTCTGCTTTTCAGCAGGAAGGAAATGCACAGAAGAGGTCACAGGCTCCCGAAAAGGACGGTTTTCGGCAGTATGGGCGCTGTGCTTGGCAGCAAGCTTGTGACAGCAGTTCAGACCGTTTCCCTAACACTGATAGTGTTCGGCTCGATGCTCGGATATGTATATTTCTCCGATGACGGCAAGGAATATATGAACTATCTGTCATACGAGCCTGCTGAGACTTATGAGATAAACGAACAGCTTGATATGGAGCGTGACAATATTGCCGAATACTATTCCTGTATGCCGCCTATGGTATCAACAGTAGGTAACGAGTATTTTGGGCTGCCTGTTTCGGGTGCTGTTTATGATAGGGGGCTTGATGACAATGATCTGCAAAAGCTCGAAAATGTCACCGCTTACGGCAATATGAAAAACACCTTTATCATCAGAAAATCGGGGAGTGAAACGGGACTTGACGGTCTTGTGGATTATCAAACAGAAACCGAAACTGCAGCGAGTATAAAGAAACAGCTCATTGATGCATCTGACAAGAGCTTTGGTACGTTCTTTGAAAAGGGCAATATCGGTGCGAACGACCTCTACCGCATAGACACAAAGCTGACCAATGAGGGGTTTATCGAGGGGCTCTCAAAGTATGTCTATGAGGGCGAGATAAATATTGAAGCTATCCGCAGCGGCAAGGAGGTCATAGTTCTTATGTCCGTTCAGGACAGCAGTCTTTTGCCTGTGGGAAGTGAGATAGAGCTTGGCTCACTGCTGATGAACGAGAGCTGGGGTATCGCTGATGCCAATACTGCAAAAACAAAGGTCGGTGCTATCGTTGTTCTGCGTTATGACCAGGCATCTCAATTTGGCGAGCTGACGAGCTATATCGCTGAAAGTGATATGGGATATTCGCTGCTGACGACCCAGTCAGGTGCGAAGAGTCTTGGCATTTTCAACGCAGCTTATACGGAACTTTTCTCCGATCATCATATCGACGGCGGGCTTATCCCAACAAATGCAGGGCTGTCCTTCCGTTCACTGGATGAGATGCAGCACAGGCGGTTTGTCGAGAAGGCTGCCCAACTCGGCGGCTTTGCTTTCTTGGTGCTGATAATGGCGGCGCTGGGCTTTGCGGCATATTTCAACGGGATCGGAATGAAGGTCAGACTCAAGGAGTATCAGATATCTGTGCTGCGTGCAATAGGCACATCAAAGGCAAAGATACACCGCCGCTTGTTTATCAATAATATCAAGATACCCATTATCGCCACAGCACTTGCAGGGGGCGGGATATTAGGAATACAGAGGCTGCTGCTTAAAATGTACGATAAGATGTCGAACCTTGTTCAGCCAGATAAGTATGGGGTCATCCAATATGACGAGGCCTCGGATGCAAAGCGTGCTGAAATGATCGATAAGTATTTTCTGAACAGCGAGATGTGGACAGTCGGGATAATCAAGCCGCTGATCGTGATATTTACAGTGGTGACGGCCGTGACTGTGCTGCTGATGATCATGAATATGAGCCGCTTTGACAGCGAGATAGCGGCTTCAATGAGCAGAGGGAGGAAAAGACGATGATAAAAACAAAAGACCT
>CAMNMO010000382.1 GCA_946544695.1 uncultured Ruminococcus sp.
CGACCCACGAGAGACCCGAGTGGCGCTTATACCCGACGACATCAAAAAGCTCGTAAACATGGGCTATTCGGTGAAGGTAGTCCGCAGTGCGGGCGAAAAAAGCGGCTTCAATGATGAGGCTTATGAGAAGGCAGGCGCTGTTCTCGTATCCTCGAATGAAGAGGGCTACGAGGGCAGCGAGATCATTTTGCGCATAATGAAACCCGAATCTGCAAAGGGTATACCATCGGGTGCGCTGCATCTGAGTTACCTTGACCCCTTCAATGAGAAGGCTCTCTTAAACGATTTCGCAAATGCGGGAGTTCAGGCAGTGTCACTGGAAATGATACCCAGAACGACTTTAGCCCAGAAAATGGACGTTCAGTCGTCCCAGACCTCGCTGGCAGGTTACACGGCAGTTGTCAACGCCGCAGCGAAACTTCCGAAAATTTTGCCCATGATGGTGACACCATCGGGTACCATCAACCCTGCAAGGGTGTTCATAATCGGTGTAGGCGTGGCAGGACTCCAGGCTATTGCGACCGCCAAAAGACTTGGCGCAAGGGTCGATGCATTCGATACCAGACCTGTGGTCGAGGAGCAGGTAAAGTCCTTAGGTGCGAGCTTTGTGAAGATCGATCTCGGCGAGATGGGTCAGACGGATCAGGGTTATGCAAAGGAACTGACACCCGAACAGATCGCAAAACAGCAGGAAGCACAGGCGAAGGTCTGCGAGCGTTCGGACATAGTTATAACCACCGCAAAGGTTTTCGGAAGAAAGGCACCCCGCCTTATCGGCAAGGACGTCCTTGACCGCATGAAGAAAGGCGCTGTTGTGGTAGATATGGCAGTATCTACGGGCGGAAACGTCGAAGGCAGCAAGCTTTTCGAGGACGTTGTCACCGAAAACGGAGTTACCATAATGTGCGGCGACATGCTTGAAAGACAGGTGCCCTACGATGCATCGAAAATGCTTTCGGGCAATTTCACGGCTTTCCTTACCCATTTCTATGACAAGGAGAGCAAGGAACTCACAGTGAACCTGAATGACGAAATAATGCGTGGCTGCTTGCTTACACAGGGCGGCAAGATAATCCACGAAAGGTTCAAAGACCAATAATTATTGCGAAGAGTTTTATATTAAACGTTTTCGCTGAAAATCTAACAGGAGGGAAAGAAAATGGCGATAGGAGAAATTTTGCTGCTTGTTTTCGTATTTGTCATCGCAGGATTTCTGGGCGTTGAGCTTATCTCAAAGGTCCCGTCACAGCTGCATACGCCCCTTATGTCGGGCACAAATGCGATCTCGGGCATAACGATAGTCGGTGCCATCTCAGCGACAGCAGTCGCACTGCACACAGACGGCATGCTCAGCAATATTTGCGGTTTTGCAGCCATAGTTCTGGCTACCATAAACGTTATCGGAGGTTATCTGGTAACTGACAGAATGCTTGGCATGTTCAAGAAGAAGGGAGATGACAAGAAGTGACCTTCGACAATATTCGCACGATATGTACAACAATATTATACATGGTGTCATCGGTGCTTTTCATCAGGGGCATAAAGCTTCTGGGTAAGGCAGACACCGCAAGAAAGGGCAATCTGCTGTCATCTGTGGGCATGCTGATAGCTGTTGTGACTGTTCTGTTTGAAAAGGAAGTCACCTCGACGATAACCTTCGGACCTGCACAGAACGCCTATATCTGGGCTATCGCAGCGATAGTTCTCGGCGGCGTGATAGGTGCGGTATGGGCAAAGAAAGTCGAGATGACAGGCATGCCTCAGCTGGTCGCACTGTTCAACGGCTTCGGCGGACTTTCCAGCCTGCTGGTGGCGCTGACCCAGTACATGACCGACAAGAATATAAATATATTCTCATCGATAGCACTGGGTCTGACCATTGCGATAGGTGCCATAGCCTTCACAGGTTCGGTTGTTGCATGGGGCAAGCTCAGCGGAAAGATGTTCAAAAAGAACATCACCATTCCTGCTAAAAACGCAATAAACGGTCTGCTGGCGGCAGTAGGTCTGGCAGGCGTTGTCATCTACTCGCTGAGCATCGCAGGCGTTGTAGATACACAGATCGGCATGATCGGTGTCATCATCGTGACATGCGCATATCTCATACTTGGTTTCACGATGGTCGTTGCCATCGGCGGCGGCGACATGCCTGTCATCATATCACTGCTGAACGCTTTTTCGGGCTTGGCTGCGGCGTTTGCGGGACTTTCCATCAGCAACAGCGTGCTGGTAGTCTCGGGCTGTCTGGTCGGCACAAGCGGACTTATCCTGACGTTAATTATGTGTAAGGCAATGAACCGCACGCTGTACAGTCTGCTGTTCGGCAGCTTTGGCGGTACAAAAAAAGGTACAGCAGGCGAGCAGAAGGAGCCCAAGTCCATGTCTGTCGAGGACGCATATCTTATACTTGAAGCCGCAAGCAGCGTGGTTTTCATACCGGGCTACGGCATGGCTGTTGCGCAGGCACAGCACGCAGTCAAGGAACTTTGCGACAAGCTTGAAGCCAACGGCGCCGAGGTCAGCTTTGCGATACACCCCGTTGCGGGACGTATGCCCGGCCACATGAACGTTCTGCTGGCGGAAGCAAATGTCCCCTACGAGCAGCTGAAAACTGCTGACGAGATGAACCCGCAGATGGCGAACACAGACGTTGCCATCGTCATCGGCGCAAACGATGTCGTTAACCCGTCGGCGCTGACCGATGAGAGCAGCCCGCTGTACGGAATGCCCATTATAAATGCGTTTGAGGCTCGCACGGTATTCGTGCTCAAGCGTGGTAAGGGCACAGGCTTCTCGGGCGTCGAGAACCCGCTGTTCACCAACGACAACACTGTTATGATCTACGGCGACGCTAAGCAGACTGTCGCTCAGTTGGTAAGTGAGTTTGAGGAGTAA
>CAMNMO010000383.1 GCA_946544695.1 uncultured Ruminococcus sp.
TGCTGTTCATAAAGAACGGACAGTCCGTCGGATATCTGCAATGCTGTTCATAAAGAACGGACAGTCCGTCGGATATCTGCAATGCTGTTCATAAAGGACGGACAGACCGTCGGATATCTGCAATGCTGTTCATAAAGAACGGATAGTCCGTCGAAGATATACAATGCTGTTCATAAAGAACGGACAGACCGTCGGAGATATCAACAGCTGTTCACATACGACGGCTGAAACGTCGGAAGTATTACATTTTTGTGAACGGCAGGCATCTTTTCGCTGTGCAGCAGCAATTTATTATTGACGTCTGATAGATAATATGTTATCATATATGTAAGCATATACCCCATCACAGAAAGGAGATAACGCCATGTATGATCTCATCACTGTCAACGAACAAAGCAGTATCCGTATCGCAGCCGAAAAGGTGATATACTTTGATCCGCTGCATATCAAGGGCGAGCCGCATGATGCGGATATGATCTTCATCACCCACGAACACTACGACCATTTTTCACCCGAGGATATCGCAAAATGCGCAAAGGACGGCACCCGCTTCGTTGCGCCCTCGTCTATGGAAAAGACCTTTGCCGCCGCAGGTATCGGCGATGGCATGACCACATTCATGCACCCCTCTTACAGTGCTGAGGTCTGCGGCATACCGATAGATGCGGTGGCTGCCTATAATCTGCTGAAACCGTTCCACCCGAAGAAAAACGGCTGGCTGGGCTATGTGGTGACGGTGGACGGCATGCGCATCTATGTCTGCGGCGACACCGATGCCACAAACGATGCAAAGGCAGTTAAGTGTGATGTTATCTGCGTGCCCGTAGGCGGCACCTTCACCATGAACCCAAAACAGGCAGCCGAACTTGTGAACACCGTAAAGCCCGCCGCAGCCATACCCATACATTACGGCACTCTTGTCGGCAAGCCCGCCGACGGTGACACCTTCGCCGCTGCGGTGGACAAGGACATAGCAGTGGTCAAAAAGCTGCGCTTCTGAATCGGCAAAGCTGTCCTTCCCAAAAAACACACGCAAAAAAAGACCGCCACAGCTGTGACGGTCTCATTTATTTACCGATTATTTGTAGGGGTTCTCGCCGTAATATCTTACGCCCTCGGGTCTGTTGTACTCTCTGTCGGTAACGCCCAGATATTTCAGGGTGTCAAACAGTGCCTTGCCGTGGTGACCGAATACTACTGCACCGTGGTGAGGATAGCCCTTCTCCAGCAGAACATATCTGTAAAAACGTGCCATCTCCTTGAT
Organism: uncultured Ruminococcus sp.; assembly: GCA_946544695.1. Lineage (GTDB taxonomy): Bacteria > Bacillota > Clostridia > Oscillospirales > Ruminococcaceae > Hominimerdicola. Next base: position 1,265 of record CAMNMO010000383.1, read on the forward strand.
GCCGAAGATACCGATGGTACCGAAGGAACGTGTAGCAACAGGCAGTATCTCGCCCTCAGCTGCATAGCTGCGCAGCTCTGCATCAGCAGTGGACTGGAGTCGGAAGAATGTGATCTCGCCGGGCTTGATGTCGCCTTCCAGAGTACCTCTTGAGATATCAGGCTCGCCGCCGCCCTCAAGACCACGGTTCATTATCAGCTGATACTTCATTGTGGGGTTGTTCAGTATGCTGCAGCTGCCGTTGCCGCAGTGGAAGCCCATGAAGGTATCTCTCTGGGTGTAGCCGAACTTGCCCTCGATCTCCTCTCTGTAAATATCACCGGGAACAGTGTTGTTGATATCCAGCAGAGTTACAACGTCATCAGAGATGCACTCACCGATATACTCACTCAGTGCGCCGTAGATATCTACCTCGCAGGATACGGGTATGCCACGGGCAGCCAGTCTGCCGTTGACATAGCAGGGAACGAACCTGAACTGTGTCTGGAATGCGGGCCAGCACTTGTTTGCGAATGCAACGAACTTTCTCTCGCCCTTGTGTGCCTCAGCCCAGTCCATCAGGGTCAGCTCATACTGTGCAAGTCTGGGCAGAATGCCTGCCATCTTGTTGCCGTCGCCCAGCTCCTTCTCCATATCAGCGATAACCTCGGGGATACGGGGATCGTCCTTGTGGTTGTTGTAAGCCTCGAACAGATCCAGCTCGGAGTTCTCCTCGATCTCAACGCCCAGATCGTACAGTCTTGCGATGGGTGCGTTGCATGCCAGGAAGTCCTGAGGACGGGGACCGAAGGTTATGATCTTCAGGTTTCTCAGACCTACTACTGTCTTTGCGATGGGTATGAACTCGTGGATCATGTCTGCTACCTCAGGTGCAGTGCCCACGGGATACTCGGGTATGTAAGCCTTGACGCCTCTCAGCTTCAGGTTGTAGCTTGCGTTGAGCATGCCGCAGTAAGCGTCGCCTCTGTTATCTACCAGAGCCTTGCCGCAGTCGTCCTCAGCAGCAGCCACGAACATAGCGGGACCGTCAAAATACTTTGCCAGCAGAGTCTCGGGAGTCTCGGGGCCGAAGTTGCCCAGGTAAACGACCAGTGCGTTGCAGCCTGCCTCGTTTACTTCTGCGAGAGCCTGTCTCATGTGCTTTTCATTCTCGATAACGGTGGGACATACGAAAAGTCCCTCAGCGCCGTACTTTTCGGCGTAAGCCTTAGCAACGGCATTTCTTCTGTTCTCAGACAGGCTCATGGGGAAGCAGTCTCTTGATACTGCCACCAGACCCATCTTTACTTCGGGTGTGTTTGCGATCTTATTCATGATAATTACCTCCGTTTTGCTGCGGACTGCCGTGTGTGCCCCGACAAAACTGCCGACGTCAGTCTGCAAATAAACTGCGATCTTCATCGTTAGGCACATTATAACATAAATAAATGAAACTGTCAATTCTATAATTTGACATGACCTTGCCATTTATTGCGCAGTTTAACAGAGCATTCGGGGGCGTGCGGGCGGCAGTTTGCCCGCAAAGGGCTGACCTTCGGGGTTTATGCAAAATATTCAAGCATTTTTGCGGGCTTTGATTAATTATATAAAAAACTCCGAAAAATCAGCAGTCTGTC
>CAMNMO010000384.1 GCA_946544695.1 uncultured Ruminococcus sp.
CCCGAAACTGTCACTGAGGTTGAAGTTTCCTTTATGTACTCAAATCAGGGTCCCTTCTTCATGTGCGACAACCTGAAGACAGTTACCTTTGCAGGTGAGCGTGATTCACTGCCCCAGAATCTGCTGGCAGGCATTACAGGTCTGGAAAAGGTCGAGCTGCCTAAGGGTCTGACCGAGATACCCACTGAACTGTGCTACAAGTCAACAGGTCTGAAGGAAGTTATCATTCCCGAGACTGTTACAAGTATAGGCGAAAGAGCTTTTGAAGGCTGTACTTCACTGGAGAGCATCGATATACCCAAGGCTGTTGTAAGCCTGGGCGCAAGCTGTTTTGAAAGCAGCGGTCTGAAGTCTGTGCTGATACATAAGACAGTGACCGATGCCGGTTACAAATTTACATCTCCCGATGTGGGACCTTTCGCATTCTGTGAAAATCTGACCAAAGTTGAGATCGAAAACGGCATGACTGTTATACCCGGTCATCTGTTCGCAAACATCCCCAATCTGGAGAGCGTGACCATTCCTAAGACAGTTACTTCGATAGGTGAGGAAGCGTTCGCAAAATCAGGTCTGAAAAAGATCGAGATACCTTCCAGTGTCACCAATATCGGCCGCTGGGCATTCAATGACTGTGCTTCACTGTCGTCAGTAAAGCTTTCCAAGCACCTGACAACACTCGGTCAGGGTGCTTTCGGCAACACTGCCATCACTGAGATCACCATACCCAAGGCACTGGCTGAATGTGATATAGCATTCACCAACACCAGCGGTCCCTTCGTAGGCTGCGATAAGCTTACAAAGGTTTCATTTGAGGAGGGCACACTTCTGGTCGCAAACAACCTGTTTGCAGCGACCACCGCTATCGAGGAGGTAGACCTTCCCGATTCCATCGTAAAGATAGGCAAGCAGGCATTCTATAATTCCACTGCCCTCAAGACCGTAAAGTTCGGCGCAACTGTCAGCGAGATCGGTGAATCTGCATTCAATGGTGATACAGCAATGGAGAAGATAGAGATACCTTCTACCATTACCACTATCGGTGATAATGCATTCGCACTCTGCTCCAACCTTGCTGAGATCAAGCTGCACGACGGTCTGGCTGATGTGGGTAAGGGAGCTTTCTGTAAGACAGCTATCAAAGAGATGACATTCCCTGCTGCTATGGAAAAAATACCTGACAATATATGTAAGGGCTGCCCTGAACTGACCGAGGTGACCATACCCGATGCTGTAAAGATAGTAGGCAGCAGTGCTTTTGAGGACTGCGCTAAGCTGACCACCGTAAACTGGAGCGATAAGGAAATTATCGAGCAGGTATACGGCTCTGCATTCATGAACTGCGATTCGCTGACTGAGATGGTACTGCCTATGGGTATTGAGAAGCTGGGCGGCAGTGCGTTCAACGGCTGTGACAATCTGACAAAGGTAGTTCTCCCCGACAGCATTACCGAGACAGGCGAGCGTGTATTCTATGATTGCCCCAAGCTGACTGATGTTACACTCAGCAGAAGATTGGTGAGACTCGAGAAGGAGACATTCCGCAACGACTTCGCACTGGCTGAGATAAAGATACCTTATTCCGTTACCAAGATACGTTCAGACGTATTCGGTGAGTGCACCTCGCTGAAGGCTATCTATGTGGGCGACAAGGTAGAGGAGATAAGCGAGGAAGCATTCAGCTACTTCGATACCAACATGGACGACGAGACCATCGTTCTCTATGGTGTAAAGGGTACTTATGCTGAGGACTATGCAGATGTTCACGAGATGAAGTTTGCAGAAACTCCTCTCAAGGACGACACTCTCGATCCTTACGAGAGACCTGTTTACGATGAGCCTGTTGATGATGAGAAGCCCGTAGATGAGACTCCCACCGAGGACGAGACCACAACTCCTGATGAGACTCCCACCGAGGATGAGACCACTACTCCCGACGAGCCCGAAATACCCACTGAAAAGCCTGTCGTTAAGGGCGATGTAAGCGGCGATGGCATACTGAACATCTCCGATATATCCAAGGTCGCAGCACACATCAAGGGCATCAAGACCATTGACGATCCCGAGGCTTACAAGCTGGCTGACGTTAACGGCGACGGCAAGATCAACGTTACCGACCTTGCAAAGATGGCTGCTTGCGTAAAGGGCATCAAGTCACTTGATGAATAACAAGCATTCAACTTAAACTTCAATAAATTACCTTCACCAAGAAGAACGCCTGCGGCATTGCCGTGGGCGTTCTTCGTTTGTTTGGTCGGATATTGAGCGGGACAAAAAAAGCTGCCGCCCGCAGGCAGCAGCTGTGTGTGCATTATTTGCTTGTGAAAGCGTGGTAAGCATCGTTGAAGGTGCTGAGTTCTGAAGAAATTGTGCCCGAATACTGTTCACGCAGCATGGTCCAGGTAAACTGCGCACCGTTCTCGTCCTCCTTCATAACTGAGGAGTACATGTAGGGTATAACAGCCTCAAGTGTGGCGTTGGTTGCGGCGTCATCATCGGAAAGGACGGTGGAAATGCCGTATCCCGGGTCAACGATGATGTTGAACTTGCCGCTGGTGACTTCTTCGTAAGCCACCTGATACATCTCATCTGTCCAGTAGGGGTTGGTCTCATCGAACTTCTTGCGCTCGGTCTCTATGTACTCGTCCTGAACGTGCACTATCCTTGCGCATTCCAGCCAGCACTTCATGGCATCGTTCTTGGTCGAACCGTTTACCCACATGTAGGCAGAAGTATCAACTATGCAGTTGAGGGTATCCTGGTTGGGGTCTCTCGGCATGGGCACCATGCCCCAGTGGTCATCTTCCTTCGGGGTGTGGCTGTCGCATGAAGCCCAGGGTCCCATTGCGTAGAAC
>CAMNMO010000385.1 GCA_946544695.1 uncultured Ruminococcus sp.
TATCCTTATAGCCAGTCCCGGACCGGGGAAAGGCTGGCGCCATACCAGTGTCTCACTGAGACCCAGTTCCTGTCCCAGCTTGCGTGTCTCGTCCTTGAACAGCATTCTCAGCGGCTCGATGATCTCCTTGAAATCTACATGATCAGGCAGACCGCCCACATTGTGGTGGCTTTTTATTACAGCTGCATCGCCTGCGCCGCTCTCGATAACATCGGGATAGATGGTGCCCTGTGCCAGAAAATCTACCTTGCCTATCTTCTTGGCTTCTGCTTCAAATACCCTGATGAATTCCTCACCGATGGTCTTGCGCTTTGTCTCAGGGTCGGATACGCCACGAAGCTTGCTCATGAACTGTTCCTTTGCGTTTACACGTACAAAGTTTATATCCCAGTCCTTGAAAGCAGCTTCGACCTCGTCGCCCTCATTTTTGCGCATGAAGCCGTGGTCAACGAATATGCAGGTCAGCTGTCTGCCGACTGCCTTTGAAAGCAGCGCAGCCAGAACAGAACTGTCAACACCGCCCGACAGTGCCAGCAGCACCTTGCCGTCACCGACCTTCTCACGGATATCCTTGATAGCCTTTTCGGCATAGTTCTCCATTGTCCAGTCGCCTGTGCAGCCGCATACGTTTTTAAGGAAGCTGCCAAGCATCTTCACACCGAACTGTGTGTGGTTTACCTCAGGGTGGAACTGTACAGCGTAAAGCTTCTTTTCTTCGTTGTACATTGCAGCACAGGGACAGTTTGCAGTATGTGCAGCGATCCTGAATCCCTCAGGCACCTTTGATATGAAATCTGTGTGGCTCATCCAGCTGACTGCCTTCACAGGTATCTCAGCATCATCAAACAGCACACAGTCCTTGTCATAGCTTGTCTCTGTCTTTCCGTATTCGGAAACGGTGCAGGTCTCGACCTTACCGCCCAGTACATGTGCCATCAGCTGCGAACCGTAGCATATACCCAACACAGGTATGCCCAGCTCAAAGATCTCCTTGGGAACTCCGGGGGCGTCATCACCGTAAACGCTCTGCGGACCGCCCGTGAAGATTATGCCCTTTGGCGAGAGTTTTTTTATTTCATCGATGCTGACCTTGTTGTAAGCCTTGACTTCGCAGTAAACATTGCATTCACGCACACGTCTTGCGATCAGCTGGTTATACTGTCCGCCAAAATCAAGTATGAGAACATATTCGTTGGTCATAGCGCAAACCTCTTTCCTGAAAAAATATGTAAATATTATATCACATACCTGTTTTTAATACAAGCATAATAATGTTAACTTTTTACCGTTTACAGTTTAGCAACAACTTGCCCCGCTGTACTGTACCATAAAACAGCAATGCCCCGAAACGCTGCTGCGCATCAGGGCAGAAGATCATCCATTTATCAACTGTTTTACTGCTCGCTGTTTTCTTCCACGGGAGGAAGTTCACCCTCATTAGGCGAACCGTCAGCATTCAGGCTGCCCACATCTTCCGTCATACCGAAGATGCGCCAGTAGCCGCCTGTTTTTCCCACATACAGGTAAAGCTTCGCTTCATCGCTGCCCTTGCTTCCACGGAATGATACATTGACCACCATCTCATAGACCTCGCTGAGCTTTGGCGCCGAACCGTACTGCGCCTTGTAGCCGCTCATATCGTAGTCATCGGCGTTCAGCTGTGTCTCGTTGCCCAGTTTGATGTTTATGCTGTAACCCTCACCGTACTGGTCTGCAAGGTCCTGATAGAGTGCTTTCATGTAATCGCCCTCTGAAAGTCCCGAATCCATCATATCGCTCTCGTAGTCACGCTTTATCTCTTTTGGGAAGCACTTGACGAACTTGTCGAAGTCGCCGTCACGTATCGAGTCGAAATACTGTCCGACCACTTCCTCACGGGTGTTTGAGAATATTTTTCCCGACCGATACAGTGCGATGAACAGGACTATCACCGCAGCCAGCACCACAACTATCAGAAAATGCTGCTGTGCTTTAGGATCCTGCCGTTTTTCGACTGCCTCTTCACGTTCTTCCTTAGCCCACTTTGCATACAGCTTTTTGTCCTCAGCTGTCTGCATGCGTTCAGGCTTGCGCTTTGCCGCCTTTCGGTATTTCTTTACCGACTCCGAAACGCCCGCAGGCTTTCCGTAGCCGCACTTATCACACCAGTCACCGCTGTAATAGCTGCCGCATGACTTACATATCTTACCCATATACGTTCCTCTTTTGCCGTTTACTTATCCTTACGTTCATCGTTTATCCTGATGTTTTTCCTGCCGTCCCTGAATCTCAGCTCGCCGTCTCTGCAGCCCATGCCGAAGCCTTTGCCCGTCAGGAAATTAATGTTGATCTCAGAATCGTCGATGTCCACCAGCCCCGCACCTTCGCAGTCGCCTATGCCAGATGCCATGCTGCCTTCGCAGGTAAGGGTCACAGCTGACTTAGTGATCCTGCATTCGGTCTCGCTTCCACGGGAGCCGATATTGACTATCTCCCTGCCCTTGATGTTTGAATTCAGCTCGCAGTTCATTATACTGATATGTGCGGTGCCGCCGTCCTTTGAGCCCAGTGCGCACAGCGTGTTGCCGTTTGCGCTGATAGCCACCTTTACGTCGCATACATCTATCGAAGCATCGCCCTTCATCGAGCCGATGCCCACAAAGTTTGCAGATGCCGCATTTATTCCCATGAAGCAGTTTGCAAGCCTGATATCGGGCTTGCCGTCAGTGCTGCCCACGCCTATTATGTTATCGCCCGAGCAGCTTATCTCAACAGCGCCCGCCCCGAAAGCAATTGTCGGTTCATTATGCTTTTCGGGTCTGCCGCCGCCTATGCCCACGCAGTTGTCGCCGCATGCGATTATGGTCAGTT
>CAMNMO010000386.1 GCA_946544695.1 uncultured Ruminococcus sp.
AAAGAAAACAAAAAGCGGGCAGCGCACAAAAAACCGTGCGTCTGCCCTTTTTTGCGCCCGCAGAAACAATATGCGTCCCACGACGCTGCCCGCTTTTGCGGTCGGACAGCGCAGCGAATCCGACCGCTTGTGGCAAGGGCGGGGATAAGAGGGCGGCAAATTATAATGTAGGGCGGGGGCTTGCCCCCGCCGTGTTAACGGACGTTTGTTGTTCTAACCCTATGATTTATCGTTAGCTGTTCTGTTTTTTTCGAGCCTGCCACGACCGTCGAAAGACGCTCCGCTGTTTCGACTTCGTAGGACGCACAGTTCGGTGCACGCAGAATGTTTGTGCGGGTGTTATTGGGTTTGCAGACGCACGTTTTTTCTGCGAACTGTGCGTCTTGGCATATCTTGGACGTTTGCTGTGCTATTGTTTTTTCTTGTCATGTTGGGGACTTTGTTGCGCCTTTATTGTTTGCTTTGCATTTCACGTTTGCTCCTCGGTGATTGAGGGCGCCGCCCTCAAACTCCTGCAAGCCTTTCGTGAAAGGCTTGACCTAAAGCTTGATTCGTCCCCACTTGCTTTTTTTGCTTTCTCAGTCTGCGCTATTGGTTTGCTTTGCTTTTTGGTTTTCTCCGCTGTCCGTCGTGTGGCTGCCAATAATTATGCATTATGAATTATGCATTATGAATTATCCACCCGCCCCATTCTTAGTCAATTATATGATTTTTATTTTAATTAATAGGTATTTTATTAAAGGTTGTACGTTTTCGTGCAACTTTTTTCTGTTTTTAATTGATAGTGAAGGGCTGTTTCTTTCAGCCCTGTATTTTTATCAGGAGGTCGTTTTTTATGAATGATAACACTAAAAGCAAAAGCTTTATGCTCTACAAGGATTGGCAGATGATCTTTGATGCCCTCGATACCGATGCTCAGCGTGGCGAACTTATCATGGCTGTGTTCGATTACGCCGTTACAGGTCAGCGCCCTGAACTCGAAGGTATGACTAAACTCGCTTTTACCGTCATCGCTGCCCAGCTCGAACGTGATGCCGATAAGTACAATGAGGTCTGCAAAAAAAGATCGGAAAACGGTAAAAAAGGCGGCAGACCTGCTAAGTCCACCGCCGAAAAAGCTGATAATGCAAATGGTTTGCCCGATAAGCAAACAAAAGCTAAAAAAGCCCATACAGATACAGAGACAGATACAGAGACAGATACAGAGACAGATACAGTTACAGAGAGAGAGACAGATACAGATACTCTGCCCGCTGCTGCTGCCGCAGCCCCCACGCCCGCAGACAAAAACCGCACATACGGTGAATTTGGCAATGTCACCCTGAAGAACAGCGATCACCGCAAACTCTGTGAAGAATACGGACAACAGACCGTCAGCGCTTATATCGACAAAATGGACGATTATCTGGAGCAGTCAGGCAAAAGCTACAAAAACTGCTATGCGGCACTGAAAAAGTGGATCAGGGAGGACATGGCGAAGTCACCCGCAGAAACAGTCAGCACAGCTGATGACAATACCAGCTTTGATCTTGATGCATGGGAAGAACTGGCAATGAGCGGAAAGCTTTTCGATGCTCCCCCTCACACGTAAAATTCCTCCATCGTGTCAAGGCACAGGCACGCCAGTCTGCCGCCCATGCATGCACCGCAGTCGATGCAGATGTTGTTGCTGCTGTGATATATCTCTGCCTTGCCTGTGTATATCATCGTCGGCGTGTGCCCTGTTATCACGTAGATGTCCTTGTCGTCAAAGTAATCCTTGCTCGGGTCGTGCCTGTCCATGAGAAGTTCCTGCAACGTGTATTCACGGAGTTTCTTCCCCTTGCGGAAATTCCCGAATCCCGCATGCACCATCACGAAGGTCTTGTCGCCCACTTCCACCGCTTCGCACAGGGAGAAATCCTCGATGTAATCAAGCACATCGGACTTTTCATCGCCGTCAAGCGCCCGAAACTGAGCAAGAGTGGTACTGCCGCCGTCCCGCAGCCAGTCGATAAGTTCGGTCATGGTGTCTGTATCAAGGTGATGAGCATAATTTTCCTCAGTGATCTCGACGTTCAGTTTTTTGAGGACATCGAGTGCAAGCAGGTCATGGTTGCCCATGAGGGGGTAGACATTAGGGCGTTTCATCATGTCACGGAGGACATCGACGGGGCGTGCGCCACGATCGACGACGTCGCCCAGGACATAGAGGGTATCATCATCTTTAAGGTCAATTTTTTCCAGCATAGCGAGATACTTTTCAAACTCGCCGTGGATATCGCTCATTACATAAGTAGCCATAGCGTCACCTCGGTTCATTACAGCAGACAATGAAATATCTGCGAATGATGACAATATATCTTAATAAGATTATAACACAACCGAAACGCAATGTCAATCACAAGGCGAAACAAACCAATAGCGCAGACTGAGAGAGCAAGAAAAGCAAATGGGGACGAATCAAAGCGCCCGGTCAAGCCTGGCGCCAGCAGGCTTGCAGGAGTTTGAGGGCGGCGCCCTCAATCACCAAGGAGCAAATCAAAATGCAAAGCAAACAATAAAGGCGCAACAACGTCCCCGAAATGCCAAAGAAAATAAAAAGCGGGCAGCGCACAAAAAACGAGCGTCTGACCATTTTTGCGACCGCAGAAACAATATGCGTCCCACGACGCTGCCCGCTTTTGCGGTCGGACAGCGCAGCGAATCCGACCGCTTGTGGCAAACTCGGGGATAAAATAACAGCAAATTATAATGTAGGGCGGGGGCTTGCCCCCGCCGTTAAAAAAACGTTGTATCACCAAACAAGGCATTTGGCAGGACGAACAATGTGTGGACGATAGGGTTCAAAACAAACGTTGTA
>CAMNMO010000387.1 GCA_946544695.1 uncultured Ruminococcus sp.
CAATTTAATTCCGGGTAAAAAGGGTACAGGCAAGACTAAGGTACTTGTTGACTCCATTGTAAAGGCTGCCGAGAACGCAACAGGCAACGTTGTGTGCATCGAGAGAGGCATGAAGCTCACTTACGATATCCCCCACAGTGTAAGACTGGTTGATGCTGAGGACTACGCTATCAGCAATTATGAAAGATTCTATGGTTTTGTTGCAGGTCTGCTGGCCGGCAATCACGATATCCAGGAGGTATTCGTTGACGGTATACTGAAGATCGGCGGCAGAGATTATGATGAGCTGGGCGAGATGCTGGAGGCTATCGCTGTTCTGGCTAAGGACATCAACATCGTGTTCACTGTATCTGCTGATGTTGAGGAGCTGCCTGCTAAGGTCAGAGCTTTCATCAAGTAATTTTCGGCTTTTGCAAAGATCAGATGCTGCCCTGCTTTGCGGCGGGGCGGCTTTACCTTGATATAAGGGCATTATCCGTTTGACCTTGTCTTGCGGGAAAATGAAAATTTTTTTTGAATTAACAAAAAAGTTCTGAAAAACTATTGACAAATCGCATACTTCGGGTTATAATGGAGTTTGTGATGTTTGAGGTGTACTATGAAAATACATCTGAAAGAGCTTTTCGACATAGTTGGTGAGGTCAAGACGTTTGACTACGAGATCAAACCTGAACAGGTCGGAGAGTATTCATCTTATGATTTTACAGCACCCATAGCAGTAAAAGGCAGGGCTGAGAACCGTGCGGGCGTGGTAACGCTCGATCTCGGGGTAGACTTTACCCTGGCGCTTACATGCGACAGATGTCTTAAAGAGTTTGAGCGGGAGTACGGATTTGATTTCACCCATATACTGGTCAGACAGCTCCACAGCGGGCGTGATGACTACGATGAGTATGTGGTGTGTGAGGATAACGTGCTCGAGCTTGATGAGCTGGTCATTTCGGACATGCTGCTTTCACTTCCCACAAAGATCCTCTGCAAAGAGGATTGCAAAGGGCTGTGTTTCAAGTGCGGCAAGGATCTGAATGAGGGCGACTGTGATTGTCCCAAGGACTGATTTTAAAGCGGGGACAGGTGTTATTATTACCGAAGAGGAGGTGCCAAAATGGCAGTACCAAAGAGAAAAGTCTCCAAGGCAAGACGTGATAAGAGACGTTCAGCTGTATGGAAGCTTGAAGCGCCTGCACTGAGCAGATGCTCCAACTGCGGCGAACTGACTTCGCCCCACAGAGTGTGCAAGAACTGCGGTTTTTACAAGGGCGTAGAGGTCATCAAGAAGGACGCATAAGCCTATTGGTACCTTACAAGTCTGAACAAGCTTGACTGAGGCAGAGGATATTTCCTCTGCCTTTTATTTTGGCTTGATTTTTTTTCGGTGATATGTTATAATCAATAGAGTATGCTTTTTGAAAGGAGAGGATATTAATGGTGCTGCCTGTTGTTGCCGTTGTAGGCAGACCCAACGTGGGCAAATCAACACTTTTTAATAAACTTATAGGTCAGCGGCTTTCCATAGTCGAGGACACCCCGGGTGTTACAAGAGACCGTATCTACGGTAAATGTGAATGGCTGGGCAGAGAATTCATGCTGGTGGATACAGGCGGTATCGAGCCTGAGAGCAACGATGTGATACTTTCCCAGATGAGGAGACAGTCCGAGCTTGCCATAACTTCTGCCAATGTGATAATACTTGTGACGGATATCAAAAGCGGTGTGACTTCAACTGATATGGAAGTCGCACAGATGCTGATGAAATCAGGCAAGCCCGTTGTGCTTTGCGTAAATAAGGTGGATAACGTGGGCGATCCCCCGATGGAACTCTATGAGTTCTATAACCTGGGTCTGGGCGAACCCTTCCCTGTGTCATCGGTGCATGGTCACGGTACAGGCGATATGCTTGATGAGGTGCTCAAATATCTCCCCGATGTTTCAGCGGAAGATGAGGACGATGAAGCTGTCAAGGTCGCTGTCATAGGCAAGCCGAATGTGGGCAAGTCCTCGCTGATAAACCGTATCTGCGGTGAGGAGAGAGTCATAGTATCTGATATTGCAGGCACTACCCGTGATGCCACCGATACCGATATCGAAAATGAGTTCGGCAAGTTCGTGTTCATTGATACTGCGGGCATACGACGGAAGTCAAAGGTACTTGAAAGCGTCGAGAAATATTCGGTGCTCAGGGCTTATATGGCGGTGGACAGGGCTGATGTGGCTGTTATCGTCATTGATGCAACGGTGGGATTTACCGAGCAGGACAGCAAGGTCGCAGGTTACGCACACGAAAAAGGCAAAGCTTGCGTCGTGGCTGTAAATAAGTGGGACGCACTGGAAAAAGACGGCAAGACCATGAACGAATTCCGCAAGAAGCTGGAAAATGATTTCAGTTTCATGAGTTATGTGCCCTTCGTTTTCGTGTCTGCAAAGACAGGTCTCAGGGTGGACAAGCTGTTTGAGATGATACGCTATGTCAAGGAGAAGAACTCTGTCCGCATCGCAACAGGTAAGTTGAATGAAGTGCTGGCTTATGCTACACAGCGTGTTCAGCCGCCTTCCGACAAGGGAAGGAGACTGAAGATCTATTACATGACTCAGGTATCCACAAACCCGCCCACATTCGTGTTCTTCGTAAACAGGGCGGAGCTTTTCCATTTCTCGTATCAGCGTTATCTTGAAAACCAGATACGTGAGACTTTCTCTCTGGACGGTACACCCATCGTGTTCAAGATAAGAGAACGTGACAGAGATGACGTAAAATAATACTCGGGAGTAAGTATCCATGAAAGATGTTTTAGCTATATTGTTCACAGTTGTATTTTCGTATCTTTTCGGCAGTCTCAATT
>CAMNMO010000388.1 GCA_946544695.1 uncultured Ruminococcus sp.
TGTGCAGCTGACATGGTGTTTTCTGTGTCACGCAGCATGAAAACATCGGGGTCAGACAGGAAAGCCCTGCCGTTCAGCTGCCTGCGGAACACGGAGTTAAGTATACAATTTTTTGTACTCGGTCTTTCACGGTGCATTAGCCGCATGTAGGGTTTGTCGTCCCAGTCAAGGCTGACATCGCAGCCTATCCTGCAATATTCGACCCTGCCGAAAGCGCTTGCCATAGGCACGCCGCAGCCCAGTATTGCGGTGCTGTCGCCCACAAGTTCACGCAGAAGTCTCATGCCGTCAGCCATTATCATGCCACGGTTCTTGTCCTCACGGGGGACTATGCATGCAGCATACAGAAAATCCAGTTTAAGCAGCCTGTCAAAGCCCCACTCGTTTATGATAGTGTCAAAAACTTCTTTCAGGTAAGCACGGAATCCCTCATTGTAGATATCCAGCGCATAGAAACCCGACCAGTTGCTGCCCGCTTTTACAGGTCTGCCGTCCTTGCCCTTGACTAGCCAGTCCTGATGTTCGGCGTAAAGCTGTGAGTTTTCCTCACATACAAATGGTGCCAGCCACAGCCCCGCCTGACCTTTGCCAAGTTCTTTCAGCTTGTCTGTCATGGCTTTCATGCCATTCGGGAATTTCTCCTTGTTTACACTCAGCCAGTCGCCCACAGCAGTCTGCCAGCCGTCATCTATCTGGAAAATATCGCTCGAGGCCAGCCTGCTGCCTTCCATGTCGTTAAGCAGTATCTCCTCGCTGATATCCTGATAGTGTCTGTACCAGCTGGTGTAGCCGAAAACAGGTGCCGCAGGTCTTCTCTGTATGCCCATCAGGGAGAACCACTTATCGAACACCTCGTCCTCGCTGCCCCTGCCGACAAACAGTTTCAGACCGTCAAAGCACTGTTCTATCTTCAGGTCCCTGCATTCCTTGAATGCCATGACCCTGCCCGCAGCGCAGTCGGTGCGTATGGTGGTAAAGCCGCTGTCCTCGTTGAGAGAACCTATGAAGTCAAACACATCATAGCTGCGCACATAGCCGTAGGTAAAGCCGTGCATGACGCCTTTTTTCATGCTGTATCTGGTGAATGTGTAGTCGCCATACTGCGAGAATGCGTATCTGTCAGCAAGCGGCTTGGGGATATGGTCGATGCCCCGCATTCTGTCAGAGGGGGAGTGTTCGGTGCTGTCAGTCCAGGACTGATAGCCGTTTAAAAACACACGGTTTATGCTTTTGAATTCGTAATCAAATTCAGCGGAAAGTCTCAGCAGTTCGATGGGCGTCACCGTTTTCACGGAAGCGGAAACAATGCCGTCAGCGTCGGATATCTCCAGCTTTACCCGCTGATTCTCCACGCTTTTGTTTGAGGTCACCGAATACACCTTGCCGTCAGCACGGTAGGCGAACTTTATGTTTTTAAGCTTCAGCATGTCAGTCCTCCTTGCTGCCTGTCCTGATGGTTGAGATCACAGAATCTTCCTTGTATCTCATGAATATGAAACCTCCGATAAGACAGAGAACTGTTGCCAGAACAGCGGTTATACGCAGTCCCAGACCGTAGCCTGTCTGTCCCTTAGGCACATCGGAATTGATGGTCTTTATGCTTGTGAACAGCAGCATCGCCAGCGACTGACCCATCTTGAATGCAAAGGTCCTTGCCGCATAGAACATGCCCTGTCTGCTTTCGCCTGTTTTGATCTGGTCAGCTTCCGATATGTCAGCGACCACAGCCTGCGGCAGAATGCCCAGTATCGCCATCGGCACAGCTGCCAGTGCAGATATCATGAAACCGTAAGCCACACCGGGTATGGGCAGAACGCCTGCCAGTGCAGTCACGAGGAAAGTCGCTGAGAAGAACATAAAAGCAAAGCCTATCAGCTTTTTCTTGCCCATCTTCTTGGCGAAGATGTTTACAGGTGCGTAGCACAGCAGCGAGAAGAATGTCATCGCAGCGAACATGGGGAAAGTCCAGGTATCTTTCAGACCAAGCAGCGTTGTGATGTAAAAGGGAAGTCCTGTCTGGAACATGGTAAGTCCCACCCAGTAGAAAATATCGGACGCCACAAAGGTTCGGAAATCGCCGTTCTTAAAGGTCGAGATAAGCGAACTAAAAGCAGTGCCCTCAGTGGGGGTGGTATCGGCATAGGCATTCTCGTCTATCAGGAAAGCAGGCACCAGCATGCACACAACAGCAATGGCAGCCAGTATGCCCACCGTCAGGCGGAAGCTGTTGGTGTATCCCAGCGAACCTGCAAATATGCCTGCGATGTTTGGCACCAGATAGCTTATGCCCGATCCGAAGAAATAGGTGACGGAAATGTAGGTGGAAAGGTTTATCCTTGTTTCCTGAGTCCTGCCAAGTTCGGGTATGAGTGCGTTGTAGGGGGTGCAGTAAGCAGTCATGCACAGGTAGAACAGCATGCAGAATAGGAAAAGCAGCCCGAAGTTGCCATAGCTTTCGCCCTTGAAAGGCAGGGTGAATATCAGCACGGTCATAACTCCGAAGGGTATGGCAGCCACACGCATAAAGGGTATGCGCCTGCCAAGCCTGTGCCTGAAACCGTCAGACTTGCCTGCGATGTATGGGTCGGTGACCGCATCGAAAAGCCTGCCTGCCGCCGTGATGACACCGAGCGCAGTCAGCAGCCCCAGGAATATCCTGCCCTGCGGCGTGAAATACTTGTGTCCTTCGGGCAGGGTGGTGGGTTCGTAAAATATTACCAGCCAGTTTGTTATTATGCCCGCCAGCGTGGACCAGCGCAGCTGACCGAATTCAAAGATCTACAGTACCTGATTTGATGCTATTTTTTT
>CAMNMO010000389.1 GCA_946544695.1 uncultured Ruminococcus sp.
GACATAGACTGTGGCAAGGTACAGGCTTTCTCGTCGGTCGGTGAAGATGTTGGACATGTCTGGAACTACGCTTACATTGACGGAGAGGTATGGGACTTTGACGCCACCTGGGATATAAACAGATTCTATGAGTCGGAGGGTGACGAGATAACCGATGACGGATTTGATGGTCTGTATGAATGGTTCGGAACTTCTCGTTCAGCCAAGTCAGACAGCATGGATATCAATGATATCTGCCTTTACACAACGCCTGTTACTTCATCTTCGTTTACAGAGAACTCCCCTGTTCAGGTCATCTTCGACTATGTCACCACTGCTGATATGGAAACGGGAGAACTTACAACTTATCATCATGGCGAGAAGCTTGATGATTTCAGTATTGAAGATATCAAAACAGACCTCGAAGAACAGGGTAAGGTAACACTTAAATACGACCACCCACTGGTAATGCTTGGCGACCTGACATTGCTTGAATCGATCGACCCGCTGTTTGAAGGCACCGAAAATGATGAACTGATACAGAATGTTGATGTAGATTCATACTTCATGATATTTGCAAAATAATTTATCCATATTTATAATGAATAAATAGTTATGCCCCCGATGCAGGATAAGCACTCGGGGGCATTATTGTTTTCAGATATTTATTCTGAACAGATCATCTATAACGGAACATCATTTATGCTTATCCGTACAGCATCTTTTCCCTCAACTGCCCAGACTATCAATCTTTCGACACACTCAGGTGTGATGATATCAGGAAGCTGAAAAGGCAGCAGATACCTGTTCCAAAGTCCGTCAGTCTCTTTATTCTGAAACACCCTGCCTTTGCTGATAAGGTATTCGGTACCACTATGCAGCGGACATGAAAGCAGCAGGTATTTATCATCTGAAAAGATGTTAAGGATCAGGTAAGGTGAATCATCATCCAAAGCAACATACCATATATATGTCTGCCCCCTGACAACGATCTTGCGCCTTCCTTTTGCAGATAAACTCACAACAGTTCACCTCATTCAACGTGATAGCTTTACATAAGGTCTGTATCAGCTTCGATGACCCTTCCCTCTTTGAGAGAACGCTGTACATCGATAAAACGCTGATTACTGCTTCCACGGAATTTAAGTTCAAGAGAACGCTTATCCTCCTCATATCTGCCGTCAACAAGATAATCAAGCAGCGAAAGCAATTCTTTGCAGTCGGGGTCGTTCTTTGAGCGTTCAGCAAGCTGTTCAAAGGTGAATCCCGTGTAACTCATAAGACCCAGCCTTCGTTCCTTATATCCACGTATACGTCTGGCAAGGTCAAGCAGCGGTCTGCACTGGCAGAACGGTTCTCCGCCGCTGAAAGTCACTCCGTCCAACAAAGGGTCCCTGATTATGCGCCCGAAAATACGCTCGGTATCATCAAGTCTGCCGCCGCTGAAATCATGTGTCTGAGGATTATGGCAGCCCTTGCAATTGTGCGGACAGCCCTGGGTGAACACAGCATATCGAAAGCCGGGTCCGTCCACGATGGATTCTTCCACAAGACCCGCTATCCTTATTTCCATAGTACACCTCCGAAATTGCACAAAATCATCTCCTGTACATATAGGTGACAGGAGATGAGATATTGTTATTCTTCTGTATCATCAGCTGCCGAGCAGTTGACTTTTATACGTGGTATCCTCTCGTGGGCTGTCTTGCGGTGTTCAGCTTCGGACCTGCCGCATCTGGGGCAGCGGTCGCCTATTATACCTGTATAGCCACACTCAGGGTCACGGTCAACGGGGTGGTTGATAGAACCGTATCCGATACCGACCTCCTTCATATACCTTACGACCTTCTCAAACGCACTCAGATTTCCGAGCGGGTCACCGTCAAGTTCAACATAGCTTATATGACCTGCGTTGGTAAGGGCATGATAAGGCGCTTCGATGTTCAGCTTTTCAAAAGCATTTATCTTGTAGTAAACGGGAACGTGGAAGGAGTTGGTATAGTAATCCCTGTCGGTAACGCCCTTGATTTCACCATACTGTTCTCTGTCCATCTTGACAAATCTACCCGAAAGACCCTCAGCGGGGGTCGCAAGCAGCGAGAAATTCATGCCTGTGGCTTCGGTCTCCTTGTCCATACGATCACGCATGTGCTTGATTATCTCCAAACCAAGCTTGCGGGATTCCTCAGACTCACCGTGATGCTTGCCTGTAAGCACTTTAAGACACTCAGCAAGACCAATAAAGCCAACTGACAGTGTACCGTGCTTGAGTACCTCGCCCACGCTATCATTATAGGAAAGCTTCTCGGAATCTATCCATACGCCCTGACCCATCAGGAAAGGATAGTTCTTGACTTTCTTGCTTGCCTGTATCTTGTAACGGTGCATCAGCTGATCGATACAAAGCTGGAGCTTGTCATCGAGCAGTCTGTAAAACTCATCGACATCATAATGTGCCTTGATACCGAGTCTGGGCAGATTTATGGGAGTAAAACTCAGATTTCCTCTGCCTGTAACGATCTCTCTTTCGGGATCGTAGGCATTGCCTATAACTCTGGTACGGCAGCCCATGTATGCTATCTCGGTATTTGGGTCGCCTTCCTTATAATACTGGAGATTATAGGGAGCATCTATAAACGAGAAATTCGGGAAAAGTCTCTTGGCGGAAACACGGCACGCCAGCTTGAACAGATCGTAGTTAGGATCGGTTTTATTGAAGTTTACGCCTTCCTTGACCTTAAAGATATGTATGGGGAATATCGGTTTTTCACCATTGCCGAGTCCAGCTTCCTCAGCATTCAGGATATTCTTGATGACCATTCTGCCCTC
>CAMNMO010000390.1 GCA_946544695.1 uncultured Ruminococcus sp.
GTGTCAAGAGCCCAGCAACTTCCGCTGCGAGGGTGATCTTGACATTTTTTTGCGTAAAAACGGCATAGTCGGTCTTTACGGCATCGACACCCGCCATCTCACACGCATAGTGAGAGAACACGGTGTAATGAACGGAAAGATCGTCACTTCCACCGACGGCACCGTTCCCGAGGAAGTCAGAAACTACAAGATAGTTGACGCTGTGAAGAACACCACCTGCGATAAGGAGGAAGTGTTCAGCCCCGAGGGTGAACCAAAGAGAAAGGTAGTGCTTTACGACTTCGGCGCAAAGGCTAACATCTGCCGCTGCCTTGTGAACAGAGGCTGCGAGGTGACAGTTGTGCCTGCATACACCAAGACCGAACGCATCAAGGAACTTGCACCCGACGGCATAATGCTTTCAAACGGTCCCGGAGACCCCGCAGAGAACACCGAGATAATCGAAGAACTGAAAAAGCTGGGCGAACTCGGGCTGCCCACATTCGGCATCTGTCTCGGACACCAGCTGCTGGCGCTGGCACACGGCGCTAAGACCGAAAAGCTGAAATACGGTCATCGTGGCGCTAACCAGCCCTGCAAGGAACTGGCAACAGGCAGGGTATATATAACCTCACAGAACCACGGCTACGCTGTTGTGAACGACTCGCTGCCCGAGGGCGCTGAGGTAAGCTTCATCAATGCCAACGACGGTACCTGCGAGGGCGTCTGCTACACGAACGAACCTGCATTCTCGGTACAGTTCCACCCCGAAGCATGCGGCGGTCCTCTCGATACGGGATTCTTGTTCGACCGCTTCACAGAGCTGATGGACGAGTACAAAAACATTCCCACTAACGAATAACATATCAGGAAAGGACAGATAGATATGCCTTTGAATAAAGAGATTCGCCGTGTTCTGGTCATCGGCTCGGGTCCTATCGTGATAGGACAGGCTGCCGAGTTCGACTATGCGGGCACACAGGCTTGCCGTGCGCTGAAGCAGCAGGGTCTTGAAGTTATACTTATAAACTCCAACCCCGCAACCATCATGACCGACAACGCTATGGCGGATAAAATATATATCGAACCGCTGACCCTTGAGACTGTCAAGAGGGTCATCATCAAGGAACGCCCCGACAGCCTGCTGTCAACACTGGGCGGTCAGACAGGACTCACACTTTCCATGCAGCTCGCAAAGGAAGGTTTTCTGGATAAATATAACGTAAAGCTGCTTGGCGCTGACCCCGAGACTATCGATAAGGCTGAGGACAGACAGATGTTCAAGGACACAATGGAGTCCATAGGTCAGCCCTGCATACCCTCAAAGGTAGTAAATACCGTTGAGGACGCTGTTGCTTTCGCAAATGAGGAAGGCATAGGCTACCCGCTGATAATCAGACCCGCTTTCACGCTGGGCGGCACAGGCGGCGGCATAGTACATAATGAAGAAGAACTCATCGAAATAACAAGGAACGGTCTGTACCTCTCCCCCATCACACAGGTGCTGGTGGAAAAGTGCATAGCAGGCTGGAAGGAGATAGAGTTCGAGGTGATGCGTGACTCAAAGGGCAACGTCATCACTGTATGCTCGATGGAGAACTTTGACCCTGTCGGCGTGCACACAGGCGACTCCATCGTTATCGCACCTGCTGTAACACTGGCTGACAAGGAGTATCAGATGCTTCGTTCAGCCGCACTGAAGATCATAGACACACTGAAGGTAGAGGGCGGCTGCAACTGCCAGTTCGCACTTAATCCCGAGACCTTTGAGTATGCGGTAATAGAAGTCAACCCCAGAGTTTCACGTTCTTCCGCACTGGCATCAAAGGCTACGGGCTACCCCATCGCAAAGGTAGCAGCACAGATAGCGATAGGCTACACTCTCGATGAGATAAAGAATGCCGTAACAGGCAAGACCTATGCATGCTTTGAGCCTGCGCTTGACTACGTGGTCGTAAAGCTGCCCAAGTGGCCGTTCGACAAGTTCGTTTATGCAAAGCGTGAACTCGGCACACAGATGAAGGCAACAGGCGAAGTAATGGCGATAGGCACCACCTTCGAGCATGCTATAATGAAGGCTGTACGTGGTGCAGAGATAAGCCATGACTGCCTTATCTCGCCAAAGATGGCTGACCTTACCGATGATGAGGTAAAGGCTAAGCTGCATAAACCCAGCGACGAGAGACTGTTCGTGGTATATGAAGCGCTCCGCCGTGGTGTTACGGTCGATGAGATACACAGCATAACCATGATAGATGAGTGGTTCCTGTATAAGCTGACAAAGCTGATAGATATGGAACATGAACTGGCTAAGGGCAATGTTTCCCGGGAAACATACCTCGATGCCAAGCGTCTCGGCTACCCCGACAAGGTCATAGAGCGCATAAGCGGCGAAAAGATCGCCGAACCCGCACACGCAGTTTTCAAGATGGTCGATACCTGTGCTGCTGAGTTTGCGGCAAACACACCTTACTTCTATTCCACCTACGATGACGAGGACGAGGCTGAGGAATTCATAGAGTCGCAGAAGTCCAGAAAAGAAACAGTTATCGTATTCGGTTCGGGTCCTATCCGCATAGGTCAGGGCATTGAGTTCGACTATGCATCTGTACACTGCGTATGGGCACTTAAAGAACACGGCTACGATGTGGTCATCGTTAACAACAACCCCGAGACTGTTTCCACCGATTTCGATACGGCAGACAGACTGTACTTTGAACCGCTTACCAATGAGGACGTAATGAACATCATCCGCATTGAAAAGCCTGTGGGCGTGGTAGTTGCTTTCGGCGGACAGACTGCCATAAAGCTGAC
>CAMNMO010000391.1 GCA_946544695.1 uncultured Ruminococcus sp.
TGCTGATGGGCTATGAGGCACTGCGTGACCTGCCCACCGAACTTGTTGATGTCAAAACCCCCATAACCGAAGCCAAAGTTCCCATGATCTCAGGCAAGAAGCTGGCTGTTGTGCCCATACTCAGGGCAGGTCTGGGCATGGTAAACGGCATACTGGCGCTGGTGCCTTCCGCTAAGGTAGGTCATATCGGACTTTACCGTGATGAGGTGACACATGAACCTCACGAGTATTTCTGCAAGCTGCCCGAGAATATAGGCGAGCGCCTTGTGATATTGCCCGACCCCATGCTTGCTACAGGAGGTTCTGCCATAACTGCGGTGGATTTCATCAAGCAGAAGGGCTGTGACCATATCAAGTTCATGTGCATACTTGCAGCACCCGAGGGTATCGAGGCGCTTAAAACCGCCCATCCCGATATCGACATCTACGTTGGCTGCCTTGATGAAAAACTCAACGATAACGCTTACATCATTCCGGGTCTGGGTGATGCCGGCGACAGGATATTCGGTACCAAGTGACCCCGAAAGGAGAGATGACAGATGCAGATAACCAATATGGAGAAATTCCATAAGCACATCAAGCGTGTTATTATCTCGGAAGATGAGATAAAGACCGCTGTTGCACGCACAGGCGAGATACTTTCGATGGAGTATAAGGACAAGCCGCTGCTGCTGGTCAGCATACTGAAAGGTGCATATATCTTCCTGGCAGACCTCAGCCGTGCTGTTACCATACCTCACGAGATAGGATTCATGGCTGCGAAAAGCTACTTTGAGGGCACTGAGAGTTCAGGCAATGTGGAGATCACTATGGACCTTGCGCAGGACGTCAGCAAGTACCATGTCGTTATAGTTGAGGATATCATCGACACGGGCAGAACGCTGAAAAAGGTGATGGAGTACATCGAAAGCAAGGGACCCCTTTCGCTGAAGGTGCTGACACTGCTGGATAAGCCCGACAGGAGACTTGTAAAGCTTCAGTCGGATTACTCACTGTTTACCATACCTGATTACTTCGTTATCGGCTACGGGCTGGATTACGGCGAATATTACCGCAACCTGCCCTGCATCGCTGAGTTCGGGGAGGAAGTGTAAATGGAAAAATTTTTCAAGCTGAAGGAACATGGCACAGATGTCCGTACCGAGATAATGGCAGGCATAACCACTTTTATGACGATGGCATACATTCTGGCTGTCAACCCGAGTGTGCTTGCAGCAGCAGGTATGGACAGCACTGCGGTGCTGCTGGCGACCTGCCTTGCATCATTCATCGGCACGATGTGCATGGGTCTTATGGCTAACCTGCCCTTTGCACTTTCGGCGGGCATGGGACTAAATGCGTTCATGGCGTATACTGTCTGCGGGGCTATGGGCTACCCGTGGCAGGTGGCACTGCTGGCTGTTTTCATCGAAGGCATCGTGTTCATAGTTCTCTCGCTGACAAAGGTCAGGGAAGCTATTTTTGACAGCATACCGCTGTCACTGAAAAAAGCGGTGTCGGTGGGCATCGGTCTGTTCATCGCATTTATCGGTCTGCAAAATGCAAAGCTGGTGGTCGGCGGTGCAACACTGGTGGAGATCGTGGATTTCACAGAGGATTTCTCCACAAGAGGTATCTGCGCACTGCTGGCAGTCATCGGCACACTGGTAATGGCTATTCTATATATCAAGAGAGTCCCCGGTTCCATACTGATCGGCATTCTGGGGACATGGGTGATGGGTATGATATGCCAGCTTATCGGCATATACAAGCCCGACGGCGAGAACTGGTTCTCGCTTTTCCCAAGTTTCAGCATGACCGACTTCTCATCACTTGGTAAAACATTCGGTCAGTGCTTCAACGTGGATTTAAACAATGTGGGTATCTTTAATTTCATCGTGGTCATGTTCTCATTCCTGTTCGTTGACCTTTTTGATACCCTCGGCACACTGATAGGTGTGGCTTCAAAGGCTGACATGCTTGATAAGGACGGCAAGCTTCCCGGTATACGACCCGCACTGATGGCTGATGCCATCGCAACCACAGGCGGTGCTGTGCTGGGTACTTCCACCACGACCACTTTTGTCGAATCCGCAGCAGGCGTGGGCGCAGGCGGAAGAACAGGTCTCACAGCTGTTACCACCGCACTGCTTTTCCTGGCTTCGATGCTGTTCGCACCCATCTTCATTGCGATACCTTCGTTTGCCACCGCACCCGCACTGATAGTCGTGGGCTTTCTGATGTTCAGTTCCATCACCGATATCAAGTTCGATGCAAAAAGCTATACTTCGGCAGTGCCCGCATATCTCTGCATACTGGCGATGCCGCTGTTTTACAGCATATCCGAGGGTATCTCCATCGGTGTGATATCATACGTTGTCATCAACCTGGCATGCGGCAATGCAAAGAAGATAAATCCCATCATGTATATACTTTCGGTGCTGTTCGTACTCAAGTATATATTCCTTTGATATGGATATGTAAATGACAGGCTTTGTCTCGGCGGGCGCATGAAAGGGCGATACAGATGCGTGCTGTGACAAAGCCCGAGAATATAACAGAAGGAGTGTTAAAAATGAAGACATACACATTAAACGTTGCGGGGCTGACCCGTGAACTGCCGATATGTGCAGCAGGGGAGAAGCTGGATATCGCAGCTTTCATCATGTTCTCAGATGTTGAACTGACTGTAAAGGTCACTGAGGAACTGCTGAAAAAAGCCCCCGAGTTCGATGTGATAATCACAGCCGAATCAAAGGGCATACCGCTTGCTTATGAGGCTGCAAGGCAGTCGGGCAAGAAC
>CAMNMO010000392.1 GCA_946544695.1 uncultured Ruminococcus sp.
GCGGGCACAAAAAAACTTTAAAGGCACAGAAGATCTCGCTGTTTGCCATACTTATTAAGTATTGCTTGGGTTTGTTTGCCATACTTATATAGCTTTGCGTGGGGCTTTTTGCCATACTTATGAATTATGAATTATGAATTGACTAAGCTGTGCAAGCCTGCTCTTGTACTCTTCGTTGTTATGCTCCTGCACAAATGCTGCCAGCCGCTTTATGCTGTCCACAGCATTTGTCAGCAGAGCCTTGAAATCCTGCTTTTCCTTATCTTCGGAAGACACTGCAAGTTTAGCCTGTGCCAGACTTTCCCTCAGCCCTTGCAGTTCTTCTTCATGCTCGACCTGCGCCTTATGGAGAGCTTCTTCGTACTCCTCACGCAGCTGATCTCTGAACATCTTGTCTTCCATGTCCTTGCGGGCATCTTCCCTTGCTATGTCCGCATTCAGCTTTTCCATAGCCAGTTTCAGGCGGCGCACCTCGTCGCTGTCGTTGGCGATGACCTCGATGGGTCTGTTTTCCAGTTCCTTTATCTGCTGTTCAAGCTGTGCTATCTTGTCTTTCTGCATCTCGCTGTCGGTCTGTAACTTCGATACTTCGCCCCATGCCTTGTTCTCGCTCTTAGTGAGCTTGTCCGCCTTTTCCTCAGCCGCTTCCGCCTGCTGTTCAAGGGTCTTTATCCTGCCTTTCAGCTCACGGACGGTGGTGTTTTCAAGGTCGGTATTTTCGATTATCTCGGTGCGGGTGGGTTCGTCAAGCTCTGCCAGAAGGGAAAGTTTTGTCATTCCGATCTTTCCCATCGATGGGAAAGAATTGACGTCAAATTTTTCTGCCACAGAAATAAATCTGTATGCCTGACTATGCTTTATCCCCACTTCCTGCTCGCAGTAGTCCTCAAAATTCTGATACCCCAGCTCCTTATACAGCTTGCTGTCCCTCATCTCCTTGATAGCCGTACACATATCGTACAGCGACTGCTGTGCCAGCTGTGCCGACACCTTTATGCGGCGGTCAAGGTCTTTGGCTCTCACTGCATCTGTAAGTTCGTTCATGCACTTTTCCTCCGTTTATTAAATATCCCGTCCAGGTATGCCTGGTACTCTTTCTCGAAAGCCAGCACTGTCAGCGGCTTGTCTTTTCCTCTGTCGTTGCAGTAGCCCCTGCACTGCACTATCCTGCCGTCGGCACTGACTTCCATTGTATAGTAAGGCTTGTCGGGCTGACTTACTTTGCGGATAAACATGATGTGGAGCTTGCCGTAGGCGTGGCGCTCGGCATAGCCGCCCACGCAATGCTTCTGCACTCTGCCCTCTCTGATGATGTCGTCACAGCTTTCGGGCTGTATCGCTATAAGGTTTCCCATGCGGAATTCAAGCACCTTGCGCTTGTTGTAGTTTTCCGCAAAGGCTTCGTTCATCAGCTTGTCGGTGTTGTATTTTACCATCGCCGAAGCCCGCTGATGAAAAGCATAAAAGTCGTGGGGCAGCGAGTACGCAGTGTCGTGCAGGTCATAGCCTAGACTGAGACACTGCTTGATGTGATCCTCGTAGTCATAGCACCTTATGTCCTTATCCACAAGGTACTTTGCTATCCTCACCGCCGTCAAGCCTGTGTGATATGATGTGCGTTCTGCTCTTGTAAAGTCACTGCCGAAAGCGTCGTACAGCAGTATAAGGTCATCGGGCGATAACTTCGGGAAGCGGTCTCTCCAGATCATGTAAGTCGGGTACAGCTTTTCTCTCCCCGCAAGAGCTTTGAATTCGGTGCGGCTCAGCCCCAGCATTTTCAGCAGGTTATTTGACTTTAAGTTGATGCGCCCGTCCACCCGTAGGGCGTTTGGGCAGTAACCCCAGTACCCTCTCACATACTCCTCAAAAACGCAGTCATAGCCTGCTTTCATCAGGTACTCGATGTTCGGGTGACGGCAGTAAAGGCACAGGTAGCTGACTATCAGCCTGCCTGTGTATGCTGTGACCTCGCTGTACTTCATGTCGCTTTTGGCGACTGCTTCCCAGCCCAAGACAGTGTAGCTGTTGTCTGCGCCGTAGCCGTGCGTATTGTAAAACACAGGCTCTCTCAGCTCGGTGCGGGCGACCCATTTGTCACGCTCATCTCTGCCGTAGCGCACAGCGCCGTCCTTTGCGAATGCGTAGCGCTGTACCTCACGCACATCACCCTTGCTGTATCTGTGAAAGCAGCGGGCGAACAGCTCACGCCCCGAAGTCACCAGCACGACAAAATTTGCGGCATACTTACCCTGCATCTTATCCATGTATTTCTTAGGGACTTCGGGCGGTATCATCAGCTCCTGCTTGCGCTCTTTTCTCATATCCTCACCTCAGAAATCCAACAGGTCGTCAAGGCTCAGCTCAAGCTTGCTGCTCACTGTGATGGGCTTGTCCTCGCCCGAATACCCGCCGTCACCCAGATCAAGAGTCATGGTCATCTGTATCTTTGCGGTGGGGAAGTAAAACTCCACCGCCCTGCGGTACACCTCTATGTCCGAGATACTGTTCCCGCAGCCCTTGACGGTGTGCTCAACGCACTCCGCCAGCGAGCCGCCCTGCAAAACTGCCTGCTCAAACTCGGAATTCTGGCGGCAGAAGTCTTCCAGCGCTGCCGTCACCGCACCGCTCACCGCAGAGCCTTTCTTTGTCAGCTTGGCGGACTTCATGTCGGATATGAATTTTTCTGATACTGTCACTTCCCGCACCCCCTGACAACTTCGGCGTAGACCTCGCCCAGCTCCCATGCTCTTGTTTCTTCGGGCGACAGCGTTTCGTATATCG
>CAMNMO010000393.1 GCA_946544695.1 uncultured Ruminococcus sp.
AGGATTCATCTGCGGGCAGTTCACGGTCAAGCCTTTTGTCGCTGTACACGAAAGCGCCGTCAGGCACACCGAAGTATTTGCGGCAGGTATAAAGGGTGGGCACGCCGTTTGCGGGGCGCTGAAAATAGCTCTGCGAATTATCAACGATCATTCGTCCGAATTCACGCTTATATCCTGCTATCTCCTCATTGCCCAGCTGACCGTAGTAATTTACGATATATATCCATTCGTCTGCCGCAGTCGGGGTGTCGATAACGGGTCTGAAAGCTTCATCTATGGAGTAAAAGCTCAGTTCTGTGCCGTACCTTGCGCACACGTTCTTTACAGAACTGCACAGAAACAGCGGCAGTCTCAGCTTTTTTATGCCGCAGGCTTCTATCAGGTATGCCAGACAGTTCCTGCCGCAGTTGAGTGCCGCAGCACCATCATGGTAGACCGAGCCCGTGTAGCTTTCAAATTCGATATAACCGCCTATTTCCCTCATTTATTTCAAAACCACCTTAACATACTCGTTCAAACGGCTCATCTTGTCATACATCTCCTCAGCTGAGGAAAATCTCAGGAAGATTATGCCCAGCGCTTTTGCGGCGTTGTCGAAACGCTCCACCGCATCGCCGTCATGCTTGTAAAGTTCCTTGCGGAAGATGTTGCCCTCTATCTCCTTTGAGAACTCTATCCCGCCGTAGATCCCGTCCTCGTCCGAATGCAGCACATAGTGTGCGCAGTAGGGTATCACGACTTTCGGTCTGACGTTCAGCTTTTCGCCCATTGCAGCCAGCACCGACATCTCCACTATGTCAACGCCGAAAATCGCACTCAGCTGTATGGGTATCATATTTCCGCCAGCTCTGGGACCTATATCTATAAGATAGACCCTGTCGTCCTTGTCCATCATAAGTTCCACATTCATGCAGCCGCTGCGGATACCCAGCTTTGTCACCATATCCTGCAATACCGCCTTGACCTTTTCAAGCTCACTGTCTGTCAGCTTTGCGGGAAAAAGCTCTCCGCCCGGTACAAGGGGGTTTGGCGAATGCGCACGGAAGCAGTCCATCAGCCCCCATAAGATGACCTTGCCCTCATCAACAAAAATATCGCCGCCAACATTGGTCTCATGCTTGCAGATTATGAACTGCTCGGCAATTATCCGCTTTGAGCGTGAGAATGAGAAAGCGAAGTCCACCGCTGCTTCATAGCCCTCAGCCGAATGCAGTATGGTCACGCCCTTGCTGCCCGACGAATCCACAGGCTTCATTATTATGGGATAGTCAAAGCTGTCCTTGTCCGCAAGTGCGGCTTCCCTGTCGGTATAGCTTTTTGCCTTAGGGCAGTCAAAGCCGTTATTTGCCAGGAATTTCCTGAACTTGTCCTTATTGCACAGCATATCCACCGAGCTGTAAGGATTTGTGGGCAGCCCCAGCTTATCCGCAACATAAGCCGCCGTAGGTGCGGCGGGGTCGGAGGCGTAGGCTATGACACCGTCGATGTTTTCAGCCTTTGCCACCTCAAGCACAGCCTCTTTATCGGTGGTGCTCACAAGATAGAACTTGTCGCAGACATACTGTCCCGGATTATCGGTAAGGTAATCGCACACCACCGTGTAATAACCCAGACGCTTTGCCGTTTCTATTGCAACTATCTGCTGTGCCGAACCGCCCAGCATCAGAATTTTTTTCAATTTCATCTGCCTCTTTTCAGAAACTTTTTTCCCATGTTCAGGATATATTCAAAGCATTCCAGCTTGAACAGCTTTGCCAGTCCCGCATAGATACCCACGCCCAGCGGCAGCTGTATCAGCAGTGTCAGCACATCGTTAAGCCCTAAGAATGTCACCGAATATACCACTGCGCCCATTACTGCGGCTATGCCCAGCGAGGGCATTATATCCATCATCTGCTCCTTGTAGCCGTAGCCCAGCAGTTTCTTGTTGGGCGATGCGTTTACGAAGCATGACAGCACTGTGGTAACACACTGACCCAGCACTATCGCCAGCGGTGTGTTGAACTTGAACACCGTGATAAGCAGTATGATTATACCGTAGCCCTTTTTGATTATTTCCAGTATAAGGAAAATACCGCTCCTGCCCTGTGCATTCAGCGCCTGAAGGTTAGCTGTATGTATGGGCCAGAATGCATACACGAAGCAGTAAGCCTGCAAATAGGGTACGCAGGGCATCCACTTGTCGGTCAGCACAAGGTGCACCATAGGTGAGGCTATCACTGCCAGTCCCATACATATCGGGAATATCAGGAAAGAACTGGTAACTATCGAACGCCTCATCATGCTTTTGACCTTTGCGTTGTCGCCGTTGTGCTTTGAAAGCGCAGGCAGCATGACGCTTTGTATGGCGCCGTTGACATTGTTTATGATTATATCGGGGAACTGCTTGCCCCTGTTATAATAACCCAGCATACCCGCATTGTATTTTTTTCCGATGACCAGGCTTTGCAGTTCACGGAAGATGGTATCTATCAATGCGGATATCATCAGCTTCCAGCCGAATCCGAACAGCATCTTCACCCTGTTCCATTCAAGCACAGGCTTGGGTCTCCACTTGACTATCAGCAGCAGCAGCAGACAGATAGCCACACGGCTTGAAAGCTGCTGACCCACCAGCGCCCACACGCCCATGCCTTTCAGCGCCATCACTATGCCCACCGTGCCCGAGATGATAACTGCGCCTATGGTGCAGAACATCAGTTCCATAAAGCGCATCTCTCTTGCGACTTTGGCATTCTGTATCGAGTTGAAAGCACCGGGTATCAGCACCAGCG
>CAMNMO010000394.1 GCA_946544695.1 uncultured Ruminococcus sp.
GAAGAAGGTAAAGGCTGCAATGCTGTCTATGGGTCTTAACGAGATAGAGACGTTCTCATTCATCTCGCCCAAGTATTTTGACAAGATAGCTCTGCCTGCTGACAGCAAGCTGAGAAACACCGTTACCATCATGAATCCTCTGGGTGAGGATACCAGCGTTATGAGAACAACTGTTATCCCCTCTGTACTGGAAGTTGTAGGCAGAAATTACAGCTACCGCAACCCCGAGTGCTATGTTTTCGAGATGGGCAACGAGTATATCCCCGTTGAAGGCGAAGTTCTTCCCAACGAGCCTGTCAGACTTGGCATAGGCTTCTATGATACCGACGGCAGCGCTGATTTCTATACCATCAAGGGCATGGTAGAGGGTCTTATGAACGCAGTCGGTGCTGACAATATCGAATATGAGCGCCCTGGTGATGACTGCGAGTTTGATGAAGTATCCGCATTCCACCCCGGCAGATGTGCCATCGTTAAGGTGGAGGGCAAGCAGATAGGTATATTCGGTGAGCTTCACCCTAAGGTGATGGATAACTACGGCATCGAGGCAAGGACCTATGCTGCTAAGATCAATATCCCCGAGCTGATGGAGCTTTCCTGTGATACCAAGACCTACAAGCCGCTGCCTAAGTTCCCTGCGACCACAAGAGACCTGTCTGTGGTATGCGATGAGGAAGTTCCTGCTGCTGTACTTGAGAAGACAATACGCAAGGCAGTTGGCGGCATACTTGAGAACGTCACACTGTTCGATGTATACAGGGGCGAGCAGATCGAAGCAGGCAAGAAGTCTGTATCCTACTCCATTTCCATGAGATCACTGGAGGGTACCCTGACTGACGACCAGGCTGATAAGGCTATGGAAAAGGCAGTCAAGGAACTGAGTGCGATCGGTGCTGAACTCAGGTAAATGCAATTGTAAAAATTTTGTAGACAATTTTGTGCAGATTTGATAAAATTCATTATACCCCTTGTTATTTCTGAGAAAATAGAGTATAATATATTTAAGAACAGTAAGCAAGGAGTTGAGCTTATAATGAATGACAGAACGATGGAATTTTCTTTGCAGCATGATAAGGAGTCGGAGCTCAAAAAGACTCTGACTGAAGTGTACGATGCGCTTAAAGAAAAGGGCTATAACCCCGTTAATCAGATCGTAGGCTATATCCTCTCCGAGGATCCGACCTACATAACCACATATAATAATGCAAGAAGTCTTATACGTCATATCGACAGAGATGAGCTCTTGCAGGCACTGGTGAAGAACTATCTTCAGGATCAGTAAACAGTCTGCTGCGGGAACGGAAGAATATTCCGTTCCCGTTTTTTGTTTATTCCGCACTTTGATGCAGATACTATCATCAAAGGAGGAATGCGTAATGAACAAACTTATCGCAGCACGGGCGGCAGCTGTTTTTACCGCAGCGGTGCTGACCGCCTGTGCATCAACAGGCAGAAAGGATAACGGCGAGGGTGACGATATCGGAGCTTCATCAGTCACCGCTGAACCTGTGATGATAAATGCAGAGACCGCAAAGGCTGACTTTGCAGCCCTGTCCACCGAAAAGCACGGCTATGGTCAGGGGGTGCAGGTCGATGAAAGTAACCGTACTGTCGGTGCGCTGGATTTCAATAACACCTACGGCAAATACAACGCCAAAGCCATAAATGAGGACACTGACAAGATCACACTGACCTTCGACCAGGGCTATGAGAACGGCTATACCGCAAAGATACTCGATACCCTCAAAGAGAAGAAGGTCAGGGCAGTGTTTTTTCTGGTGCAGGATTATGCCGAGCGCAATCCCGAGCTTGTGCAGCGAATGATAGATGAGGGACATCAGGTCGCCAACCATTCGGTGCATCACTACTCTATGCCGTCATTGGCACCTGATACCTGCCGCAGCGAGATAATGGGTCTGCATGAATATATGAAAGAGAACTTCGGCGTTGAGATGGAACTTTTCAGACCGCCTATGGGCGAGTTTTCCGAGCAGTCGCTTGCTGTCACAGCTGACTGCGGCTATAAGACGGTGCTCTGGAGTTTTGCCTATGCCGACTGGAACGTGGACGACCAGCCGGACCCCGCAGAAGCTCTCGAAAAGCTGAAAAATGCAGCACACCCCGGGGCTGTGTATCTTCTGCATTCAGTCTCTGCCACCAATGCACAGGTGCTGGGTGACATGATAGACGGTATACGTGCAGCAGGCTTTGAATTCAATTAACTGTAAGCTCCCGTACATAATGCGGGAGCTTTTTCTTGATTTTTTACAAATGATGTGTTATACTGAAAAAGTAAACTGAAGTGAACCCGAAACGGAGGTACATATCATGAAAGTTCTTATGCTCAACGGAAGTCCCAAGGCAAACGGCAATACCGCCATCGCGCTTGAAGAGATGGCTAAGGTGTTCGCATTGGAAAAAGTAGATGCGGAGATAGTGCATGTCGGCAATAAAAATATTCGTGGCTGTCTCAGCTGCAACGGCTGCGCACAAAAGGGCTGCTGTGTGATAAACGACGGCGTCAACGAGATAGCTGAAAAACTCAAAGCTGCTGACGGTCTTGTGGTGGCTTCTCCCGTATACTATGCATCTGCAAACGGTACACTGATATCATGTCTCGACAGACTGTTTTACAGCATTCAGTCGGACCTGCGCATGAAGGTCGGCGCATCTGTGGCGGTCGCAAGGCGTGGCGGCTGCTCGGCAACTTATGATGAGCTGAACAAATATTTCACCATATCGGGTATGCCTGTGGCTTCA
>CAMNMO010000395.1 GCA_946544695.1 uncultured Ruminococcus sp.
AAAAGAATACATCACAATACTTATATCTTGTTACACCGTTGTATAAAATGGTGTGCTAAAGGCATGACCATATAAAAATATCCCCCGCTAAAAGGCAGGGGAATAAACTTAAAACTTTGTTTTACTTATGTATCATGCTTTCGGTGCGGGCACGGCGCTGTGATTGACATTTACTTTGTCAGATGCTATAATATACTAAACGTTAAGGCAAAAAATAAAAGCTTACGATTGCCGTATACAGCGGCGGCTGCAAGCTTGTTATTAAGATAATAAGACCCTGCAGACGGAGTCGGACCGTCTATTTCCATCGTGTGGAGATGGCCGTTTTACCGTTAAACGTATACAGGGCTCGGGCTGCATTGCAGCTTCTCCTACATGGCAGGCAGGTGTTTTATATAAACTACCAAGCCTATTATAGCATTATTGCAGACCTGTGTCAAGTGCGCTTTCCCATGCGTCACGGAAATCAATTTTTGCATAATACAAAGGTTTGAACATGCATTACGGCTGTAAAATATGGTGTTGAGTGTATTCCCCCCGCCTTCGGCGGGGGGAATACACAAAAATACAGCTTTGTTTTGTCAAAATTGATTTCCGTGCCCATGCGTTAACGCATTTGCCGTTGGCGGGAGAGACAAAAAAAGTCACGCTCAGTCGGGAACGACCTGCGTGTGACAGTGATGAGGTGAAAAATATGGATAAGCCCATAGCTTTATCAAAACTGAAGGTCTATACCATAAGCGGTGGAAGATCTACCCGTGCAGCGGTGCAGTATACAGCCCTCAGCTTTGAACAGGCAAAGGCGCAGGGCTGGCATTTCAGGCGCAAATCAAACAGCCGCATAAGGATAACAGGTTACACGGGCGACAACGATGTTGTTACTGTGCCTTCCGAGATAGGCGGCTTTACCGTCAATGAACTGGGCAGCCGTGCCTTTGCGGACAGAAAAGTGATACAGGTCGCTGTGCCCGATACCGTCAAAAAGCTGCGTGCAGGCTGTTTTTCGGGCAGCACTGTCGAATGTGTGGTGTTTGCTGAGGGTCTGATCATGCTGCCCGAACGGGTCTTTGCAAACTGCGAAATGCTGAAACATGTCCACCTGCCATGTACATTGCAGCAGATAGGTGAATACGCTTTCGGCGGCTGCAAGGCGCTGGAAAGTATCGTGGTGCCCGGATCCTGTAATCGGATAAAGTCCGAAGCCTTTGCATATTCGGGTCTGCGTGAATTGTCAGCAAGGCTGTGGAGCAAAGCCGTTTCGGGTGATATTCTTATCGGTACGCCCCTTGCAGGTGAATATGACCTTATAACCCTGAATGCTTTTGACAACAACATGTACATATTGTTGATCGACCCGCATGATGGTAACAGGAAAATAGAGTTCCCTAAGGGCAGGATAATTGAGTTCTGCAAAAATTCAGTCTCGGTGCGCCCTGCCATCGAGCTGGATATGAGGGCTTGCACAGACGTCAGGATATATATGGACAGCTTTTTATGTCAGCCTTACCGGATGTACGGCGAGGCAGTCATCAAGGTGCCGCACGACGCTCACAGCTCTCCCTATGACCTGCCTGGCTGGGTGGCGACAAACCGCTATCTTGACAACCTATACCGTGCATGGAAAACAACTGCTTATGAACTGAAAGTCAGCCTGCGCCCCGCTGTGGTCAGCGAACATGCTGTAAACAGCTATTATGTGCGTGAGGTATATTTTGAGACGGTCAGGACAGTCAGCGAAAGACCTGTTGAGATATTTGGCGACAGGTGCAGGGAACTGTATAAAGTCAGCTGGGAGGAGGACGGTGTGCGCTACACCCGATACACTACCCCCGTGGGACTGATAGGCGAAGCCTACCGTGAGATGCTAAAAGCATTTGTGCTTTCAAACAAGCCCGAAAAGGGCAGTGTGTTCTATGACCGCAGCGTTGCGGACAGGCTGTTTCTTGGCTGCACCGAGTACAAACTTACAAGGGCACAGCGCACCGCTGTTGCCGCAGATGTGCTGCGCAGCACCCCCAAGCCGAATGAGGGCAGCCTTGATATATACACACGTTTTCTCGACAAGCACCGTGCTTTCATTATGCGTATAAAGGACCGCTTGCCGCAGGAGTACACAGACTTTCTGCAAAGCTATTTTTCAAGATAAAGAAAAAGAGCCGCCCCGACTATTGCCGGGACGGCTTTAAGCAATAAAAATCAAATTATCTTCGATAAAACTTCTTTAGCTGACAAAACCGTGCTTTACTCTGTCCTCGACCTCGTGACGCTTAGCATCGTTGAAACGGTCAAGAGTGCCTACCAGATAGCCGGTTATTCTTCTGATCCTCTGGAAAGGTACTGCCGAGAAGTGATAGTCAACTTCTGCGTAGTCGCCGTCCAGCGAAACATCTATGGAATCAATAGCCTTGCCGGGGTAGAGATCGTGCGCTCTTGAAATGTAAGCCTGCTTCTCTTCCTCGCTCAGCACGCCGTTTTTAACGTTTACGTTTATCATGATATACTCCTCTTTTCTTCATTATGTTGTACTGCGTATATAATAATAACACAAGATATAGTATTTGTCAAGGGATTTGGAAATTAATGTTGCACAATAACACGGTGTTTTTTTTGGAACACTTTACAAAATCTGATTCAAATATTTGTATATAAAACAGCCCCGACAGCACCGAAAGGCTTGTTGTCGGGGTTTTTGCGGTCATGTTATATTAAACGGCGACCTGAAGAAAGAACGATGCCCCACCCCCAATATG
>CAMNMO010000396.1 GCA_946544695.1 uncultured Ruminococcus sp.
GAGCAATGCCATAAAACTGCTGAGGGCAGTCGGTTTCCCTGATGATATACTAACAGATGCCGATGCCGCAGTGGCAAAAATGAAATAGTTTTCCTGAAAAGATCAACAAGGCACGGTCAGCTGACCGTGCCTTGTTCTGTCAATATGCTTTTGTATCTATTTACGATCGTTTTTCTTCTGCTTTTTCTCCCATAGGGCAATGATCTTTTCTGCGATCTTGTGAGGCATGCTGCCTGTCTTTCGCAGTTCTTCTGAAATGCGCTTTTTCTGCGCTTCGGTAAGCTTCTTCATAGTTCACACTATCTGAAGGATATGGTTAAAAAGCAGGTTGACTCTGGGGTCGATGTTACTTGTAAGGTCGGTATGATAGTGACCGTGAAACCAGCCCTGAAATTCCAGCTTATGCTGTATCTCCTGCAAAAAGTCCGTCAGCCTGTTTGCAGGGTACTCCCCTTCCAAACCCAGAAGCTGTGCTATCTCGGTCTGGATATCTGTCGGAGCACAGTGTGTGATCACAAAATCAGCTTTGTAATCATACTTTTCAAGGGTCTCAATAGCGTGTGCATATTCTTCATCACAAGGCATCTCCTGCTCCCATATCGACACACCGGGTGTACGATAATCCTTATCATGGGATTCAGCACCGCCAAAGGTGAAAAAAAGCCTGCCTTGCAGCTCAAACATTTCACCACGCATCAGATGATAGATGCTATCTCCGACCTTATGGGCTTTGCCGCCGCAGAGATCCACCGTTTCAAATTCATAAAGCAGGTCGAAGTTTTCATGGTTGCCGTCGATGAAAAGCGTGGTGTACGGCTTGTTATCCAGCCAGTTACGCCACCAGATATCTTCCTCGTCATTATTCCATACAAGCCCGAAATCGCCTGTTATTATAAGATAATCTTCCTTTGTCATCTGTTTCTGTATAGGGTTTACCTTTGCTGACAGCTTGCCGATATCAGCACAGCCGTGGATATCCCCTGTTACAAGTATCATTTTACTGACCTCCCAGTTGTTGAAATACAGCAGTTGTTCAAATAATATAAGAATGAATATTTTTAAAGATCGATATCAAGTTCAACAGGACAATGGTCGCTGCCCATTACATCGGTGAGTATCTTTGAATCCCCGACCTTAGACATAAGTCTTTCGGATACAACAAAATAGTCGATACGCCAGCCTGCGTTGTTCTTGCGGGCATTGAAACGATAAGACCACCATGAATACACACCTGTTGTGTCGGGATACAACCTTCTGTACGTGTCAGCAAAACCTGACGCAAGCAGTTCGGTGAACTTGCCACGTTCCTGGTCGGAGAAACCTGCATTTCCCACATTGCTCTTGGGATTTTTCAGGTCTATCTCGTTATGTGCCACATTAAGGTCGCCGCAGTAGATAACAGGCTTTTTCTTGTCAAGTTCTGTAAGATACGCCCTCATTGCGTCCTCAAATTCCATACGGTAATCTATGCGCTTCAGTTCATTCTGCGCATTGGGGACATAGCAGCATACAAAATAGAACTCATCATACTCACAGGTTATGACCCTGCCCTCATCAGTATGTTCGCCGTTCAGTCCGAAAACCACGCTGACAGGTTCTTCCTTGGTATACACTGCTGTGCCTGAGTAGCCTTTCTTTATTGCACTGTGAAAATATTTATGATAACCTTCGGGCGAAAAGTCTGCCTGGTCGGGCTGCATTTTGGTTTCCTGTATGCAGAATATGTCAGCATCGGCAGATGTAAAGAAATCCCCGAAACCTTTTTGCAGACAAGCCCTGAATCCGTTAACGTTCCATGATATCAGTTTCATTATTGATCTCCCTTGCTAAAGTTACTTAAACGTTTTCATTATAACATATATGCAAAAAAATTGCAAGGGGACAAATGAGCATATATCTGTCCTCTTGCTATGAGATAAGAATATATTAAACTCAGTCTTTGCCGAACTCTCTTATCTCAAAGGGTGTCCATACAACAGGTTCACCCATGCCCTGTATCATATCTGCAAAACCTCTCACCTCATCAAACGGATTCTGCAAAAGCCCTGTTGAGTGGTCTATTATGATCTCTGCTTTTTCTGCAATGACTTTGTCAAGCCCATTTACCAGATAACAGCAATACCTGAAATCACCGCCTATGCATTCACTGCCCAGAATATCACAGCCAATGGTGATCCCTGTCTCATCGCACTCAGTCAATGGTATGCATGAAAAATACTCGACCCCGAACTCAGCTGCGATGCTTTCTTCCGTGTATATGCCGATTATCCTGTGTCCGTCAGTTTTTTCGGTAAACCTCAGCATTGCACGGGCATCTTCCAAACTGCCGAAACGACAGTCTATCGCCATGCGATGTTCATTTATAAACTCATTCGTAAGCTGACACATTTTTACAAAAGCAGCATCGTCAAGACCATACTGCTTTGCATATTCTTCACGCACTGACTGCGGATAATTGATGAAATAGCATTTTGTCAGATCAGGGAAAACACAGTCAAACTCATATTCGCTTACAGTAAGTATATGTGTGCAATCCAAAGTACAGAATGAGGGTCTCGTAACAGGTCTTACTATGTAGTAACCCATAAGCTTCATTTCAGCCATGACTCTCTCCTTACTTCAACAGTTTCTCAGCATACTTTGAGGAATAGTAGAATGTACCGACCATCTCAGCACCCCGTTCAACAGCTTCGACCGCATCGACGAGATTATCATAAGAAAATACAACAGAAAGCAGACCCTTG
>CAMNMO010000397.1 GCA_946544695.1 uncultured Ruminococcus sp.
ATCTCATAAAGCACGGTGCCTACACCGCCACGGGTAGCATCACGGATAGTGTGTATATCATTTGTCACAGTATACAGACTTTCAACCGTGCCCCACAGAGGTGCGCAGTCGCTGTCAACATCAGCGTCGATGCCGTATTCATCTCTTGCAAGAAGAATGGTGCAGCCGTGTCTGCCCACATCGCCCGTAACGATGACTGCATCACCCGGCTTTGCGTAGGTACCCGAAGTATCCGCATTATCCATGATCCTGCCGATACCTGTTGTGGTGATGAATATTTTATCCACCTGCCCCTTGCCTGCCACCTTAGTGTCGCCTGCAACGATCTTCACGCCTGCCTCAGCTGCGGTCTTTTCCATAGCAGCTGCTATCTCCTCCAGCTTATCAAGCGGGAAACCTTCTTCGATAACGAAAGCACAGGTCAGGTAAAGGGGCTTTGCGCCCATACAGCTAAGGTCGTTGACTGTGCCGCATATACTCAGCTTGCCTATATTTCCGCCGTTGAATTCAAAGGGTGAAACTATGAAACCGTCGGTGGACATGGCAAGTCTGCCTTCGCCCATATCCAGCACTGCCGCATCATCAGCGGTGAACTGAGGGTTCGAGAAATGCGCCTTGAACACACGGTCTATAAGTTCTGAGGTCTGTCTGCCGCCCGCACCGTGTGCGAGGGTAACTGTTTTTTCTGACATTTATATTACTCCTTTTCAATTTTTCTTTGGTCTTTCAAATAGTATTACAACCTGATCTATGGTGGCATTTGTGCCCGAGGTAAAGCCACCGACAGTTATGCTTGATTCTTTGACACCCACCTCATTTGTGAACACCGACACCACTCTATAGCCTTTTTCAGCATACTTATTTATGACATTCGTCATGGAATTCAAGTTTGTACTACCCCGCCAATTATCTTTCACAGTTGCTATCAAATACTCATACAGCTGATCCTTCTTTTTCTGTTCCATCTCTTTCATCAGGTTCTCAAGATGTTCTTTTTTCATTAAGTTCTCAAGCTGGATAAGTGTGCTCAGCTGTTCTTCCGTGAGATCATTGAGGTGATTGATGTATTCGTATCTGATTATGTTTTGGCTTTCTCCACTTATTGCCAGAGATCGTTGAGCTGAGTCTTTCTGTTTAAGTATTTCCTTAGCCAGTTCAAAATTATCCTGTGTCATCTCAATACCATTGTTGACA
The DNA here is from genome assembly GCA_946544695.1 of uncultured Ruminococcus sp. Taxonomy (GTDB): domain Bacteria; phylum Bacillota; class Clostridia; order Oscillospirales; family Ruminococcaceae; genus Hominimerdicola. Next base: position 1,195 of record CAMNMO010000397.1, read on the forward strand.
AGATAATCCATTATTTCGCTCTTTGATATCTCTGGTTCTTCCTCTGGAACACTAACATCAGGCTGAATAACAACTTTTTCTATGAACGGAGTAGATATAGCCTCTACTTCAGAAAGCCTTTTTACCAAATAATCCTTGAAGTTCATAATTATCCCTCTTTTCAAACGCCGCCGTACTGGTAATACGCCGCACATGCACCCTCATCGGATACCATGCATGCGCCTACGGGGTGTTCGGGGGTGCATACCTTGCCGAATACCTTGCAGTCGCTCGGCTTGCACTTGCCCTGAAGCACCTCGCCGCAGCGGCAGGCAGGGTTGGGCTTGCCTGTTATCTTAGGCATATCGTATTTTTTGCGGGCATCGTAATCTGCATACTCCTCACGCAGCGTCATGCCCGACATTGGGATAACGCCAAGTCCACGCCACTCTGTGTCGCAGGGCTGCATCACCTTTGCTATCAGCTTCTGCGCCGAGGGATTGCCTTCCGCCTTGACCACACGGGGGTAGCAGTTTACGAAGAAAGGTTCACCCTTTTCAGCGTTGGTCAGTATGACAGCAAGTGCTGTCAGCAGTTCACTGGCAGTGAAGCCTGCCACAACGCCCGAAACTCCACGCTCTTTGAGTTCCTCGCATATCGCCGTGCCTGCGATGGCATTGACATGCCCGGGATAGAGGAAAGCATCTGCGCTGCCCTCAAGTGCCTTGTAAGCATTTGGCATGGTCTTGTTGGCGGTCAGCAGCGAGAAGTTTTTGAGTCCCTCTTTCTTAGCAGTTTCAACTGCAAGACATGCTGACGGTGTGGTGGTCTCAAAGCCCACCGCAAGGAAAACTATCTGTTCATCGGGATTCTGCCTTGCCATTTCCACCGCATCCAGGGGCGAATAAACAGGTCTTACCTGAGCGCCCTTTGCTCTGGCGCCCGCAAGGGACATTTCTGTACCCGGGACACGTATCAGGTCACCGAAAGTTGTGATGACGCAGCCCTTTTCCAGCGCCAGCCATATAGCTTCATCGATGAAACCCACAGGCGTGACACACACTGGGCAGCCAGGACCCGATATAAGTTCAACGTTATCGGGAAGTATCTTTCTCAGTCCAAGTCTGAATATCTCGTGGGTATGGGTGCCGCAGACCTCCATTATGCGCAGCGGTCTGCCCTTGTAATTCGTGATGATATCACGGGCTTTTCTGGCTTGTTCGTTCATATCAGATTCTCCATTACATCTATTGCTTCGTCCTCATCAGACTCGGTTATCTTTGCTATGGCAACACCTGCGTGCACCATCACATAATCGCCTGGTTCCAGTTCTTCCAGCAGGTCGGCGCTTACTTCACGCTTTGCACCGTTTGCATCTATGAGTGCAGTACCGTCCTTGACACTTACTACCTTTGCTGATAATCCAACACACATTTTTATTTCCTCCTTATTTCCTGATGACGCCGTTCATTAAGAACAGCTGCCCTGTTATATTATAATATGGTTATCCCTTTAGCACACCAACTAAAAATGCGGTAAACAAAAGGATAATTGAG
>CAMNMO010000398.1 GCA_946544695.1 uncultured Ruminococcus sp.
CTACTGCACCATGTTCATGCCCATAATCGCAGCGCTGCCTTTTGTGACAGCCTTCTGCAACGAGCGCAACACGGGCAGTATTCGCTTAAACATTGTCAGAACGGGAAAGCTGCGTTATTACATCGGGAAATTTGTGTCGGCAATAATCAGTGCAGGGCTTGCAGTCACGCTGGGCTGTGCTGTATTTGCAGCTATCGTTTACCCGATCTTTCCGACAGTCGATGACTGCAAGGAGATGTCAACATCGTTCTTTATAGAGGATAATTTCAGCATGGCAACGGAGCTTTGGCATTTCTTTTCGGGAGCGTTTATCTACGGGGCGGTGTCGGTGCTGCCTGCGTTCTTTATGTCGAGCTTTGTCAAGAACCACTACATAATCACCTGCGTTCCGTTCATGCTGGCGTACATTCAGAAGGTGGCACTTAACAAGATAAGTCAGGCTCATATGACAGACGCACCTACCGAGGGGCTTAGTATATTTGAAAAATGCTCGGCGTTCTATCCCGAAAACATCACCCAGTGGTACAGCAAAAACACCTATGTACCGCTGATGCTTAAATACAATGGGATATGTACCGCTGCCGCTCTGATAGGCTTTATTGTCATAATGAATCTTCGTCGGGATAAGGGGGAATAGCTATGCATAAACTGAGTTTCAGAAAAGTGCTGCTCTCGGCAAGAACGGAGTATGTGCGGTGGCTTGTCGATCCCAGAATGATAATCATAGTGGTAATGCTTGTGTTCGTGTACAGCTTTGCGATTTCTCCTTTGCAGGCGGCAGCCGAAGAAATGGGCGTGAAGATAAACGCTCTTGAGCCTTTTATCGCAGTTGCAAACTCCGGTCTGATAATGATGATAGTGCCGCTTGTGTTCTTAACGCTTGTTTCGGACTTTCCGAAAACGGATAATAACACATTCCTCAGCATATCACGAACAGGGCGCATAAACTGGGTGCTGTCGCAGATATTGCTCATGGTTATGATGATAATTACATACCTTGCATTGATATTCGTGATGTCGGTGCTGCCCTGCATAGGCAAATGCTTCTGGGGCAATGAATGGAGCGATGCGGCAACAAAATACACGACAGTTTTTCCTGACAGAGCAGGCGATTTTGTGTCCGAACTGCTGCCCGAAAACCTCTACAATCAGCTCACCATATTTCATGCGGCGGCTGAAAGCTATCTGCTGATAGCCCTCTATCTGTTCTTACTCGGAATGATACTGATGACCGCTTGCCTGTTCAAGATCAAGGTCATAGGAATGGTCATAGCAGGCGGAATCGTGTCCATAGGTGCAGGGCTTTGCTCGGTCTACAGCGAGGCTATGTGGCTGTTCCCTATGGCAAACTCGATCATATGGGTGCATTACACACGCTATTTCAGCATACCTGTTAAAACTATGACATTTTCTTATACGTATTTATGTATTGGAGCAGTCGGATTGATGACAGCTTCGGTGCTGAAGGTGCGGAATTACAGCTACGATACTACGCTGACGATTGATAACTGAGGTGACAAAATGGATATTATAGATGTAAAAAACGTAAATCTTACACTCGGCAAAACGCAGATATTAAAGGATATAAACGTGAGTTTCGAGCAGGGCAGGATACACGGTCTTATCGGGCGTAATGGCTCTGGAAAGACCATGCTTATGAAGTGCATCTGCGGCTTTATCAAGCCTACCTCGGGTGAGATAACTGTCCTCGGCAAGCGTATCGGCAAGGACGTTGATTTCCCGAAGAACATGGGTATTATAATCGAAACGCCCGGGTTTATCCCGTACTATTCGGGGTACAAAAATCTCAAGCTACTTGCAGGACTTAACAACAAGATCGGCAAAAATGAAATAATGCAGAGTATGGAGCAGGTCGGGCTTGACCCGAAGCTCAAACGCCATGTCCGCAAGTATTCTCTCGGAATGCGTCAACGGCTGGGACTGGCACAAGCGATAATGGAAAACCCCGATTTGCTGATACTTGACGAGCCGTTCAACGGGCTTGACAAGGACGGAGTTAAGGATATGCGTGAGTATCTGCTGTCATACAAAGAGCAGGGGAAAACTATCCTTATCTGCTCGCACTCAGCGGAGGATATCTCGGTGCTGTGTGAGACAGTGCATGAGATGGATAAGGGTGTTATTGAAAGAATTAAAGATGAGGGATAGTGATGAGATTATTAACAGAATTACTAAAGGAAATCCCTCTTGAATAGTTGAGATATGATGTAGGGAATAATACTATAAATATCGAAGAAACAATTATTGATATAGAATAAAAACATTGTTTCTGTAAGTTGAGATTTACAGAGACATTTGAATTATCAATATATTCCGCTGTCTTAGCCTATGTGTTTGTAACTTCTTGCCATAACAAAACCTCCTATGGTTTCTATTATACCATAGGAGGCTCTTTTTGTCATTGTACGTTTTTACTGGAGCGGTTCAAAAAAGCAATATGTTTTGAAAATTTGAAAGAAAAAAATATAGGAGCAGTCTATTTTGACCACTCCCACTGTTAATAACAATACCGAAATATAGCTGTTTTGCTATCACTAAATTTCCGTTCTTCCATTTTGGGCGGCGGCAGTCTTTGGCGACCAGAAAACCGATTGGGAGTTAAAGCCTGAGGGTAATGGGATAACAGACCTATATGGACTGGGTATTGATTTCAAAAAAATAGCCATAC
>CAMNMO010000399.1 GCA_946544695.1 uncultured Ruminococcus sp.
GCGGAAAGCGAAACACGGTTCGTTTTGCCTGCGATATACTGCCTTACAGCACCGCCGTGCACATATTCATCGTGATACCTGCTTATCTCAGCCCTGACCTTTGCATCGGTCTCGGTAATGAAGATATTCTCGGGCTTGCCTGTATAGAAGCCCTGTATAAGGTCTGCCCCCAGAAGTATGCACGCCCTCAGTTCTTCGGTGGTCTCTATACCCTCTGCCAGTGCCATTATGCCGTTATCATGGCAGAAGCTTATGACCTCCTTGACGAAGTGCTGTTTCTGCGGCTTGTTCTGCACATCGCTAAGCAGCACACGGTCTATTTTCACGTAGTCGGGCATGTACCTTAGCAGGTTGCTGACATTTGAATATCCCGTGCCGTAATCATCAACAGCTATCTTTACGTCCATTCGCTTGAACATCTCTTTCAGCCTGTTGAGGTCATCATCGTCCATCTCGGCTTCTTCCGTAAGTTCCACCACCACAGTGTCGCCAAGACGTTTCAGGTATTCTTCCACAGCTTTCAGGTCATCGCCCGCCAGCCGCACTCCGGGGATACTGTTTATGAATATCTTCGCATCACCGATGATATCCATGTTCTCCTCCACGATGCCCAGCACATTTATGAATGTGGCTCTTTCCACATCAGCCAGCCTGTTCTGCATATCGGCATACTTCACTATCGAAAGGGGCGGGACACGCTTGTCTGTTGCAGAACGCATCAGCGCCTCATAGGAATATATGCCGCCGTCAATGGTATTGACTATCGGCTGGAAACGGTATGACAGCAGGTTGTCGTCCAGTATCCTGGTCACCAGTTCATAGTCCTGCTTTTCATCATCGTCGAGCCTGTCATAAGCCGCAGACATCGCTGCGAACTTGCCTGTTTTGTACTTATCCAGCTGCGCCTGCAAAGACCTTGCCGTCACAAAGCGGCGCAGACCCTCAAGCCCCCTTGCCACAAGGCTTATCCACCTGCGGTAAGTCTCGTCATAGCTTCTGGGTGTGTCGTATTCAACAGCCGCATAGCCGAAGCAGTTGTTCTCAAAGAACACTGGCGTGAAAAACACAGCTGACGGTTTGTCATCGCTGACATTCAGCCCGGGCAGTATCTCTTTGCAGTCAAAGCTGTTTTCAAGGCTTGCTATGCCGTCCATGCGGTCGCTGTTGTACCTGACGGCATGTATCATCTTTTCGGGATATCCGTCATTGCTGCATTGCAGGTCCTTGCTTCTGTCCATATATTTCCATTGGTCGCAAAGGCAGAGATGGAAACTCTTAGCACCCTTTATCTGGAATGCATAGGAATACACCGTGCCTATGAAACCGTCAAGCTCGGTCTGGGTCAGCAGTTCCTCCGCCATCGTGTTGTTTACCGACTCAAAGCCTTCCTCCGAGATATCGGTGCCCCATTCACGCCTTTTCATGGTAAATTCAGGGATATTTGTCTGCTTGCAGCCGCAGCTCTCCCCTATCACAAGGTAGGGTGCTGCTTCAAACTTCTCGTGTTCACGTCCGCAGAAAGCATCGTCCATATACCTTGCGGCGTACCTGCCTATATCCTCTGCGGGTATCAGCGATGAGGTTATGGTCTTTGGGGAAGTCTGCCCCTCAAAGGTGGAGTCGTAGCTGACGACAGCAATGTCAGCGGGCACCTTTATGCCCTTTTCGGTCAGCGCCTTGCACAGACCTATCGCCATAGCATCGTTTGCGCATACCACCGCTTCGGGCAGACCTTTAGCGCTGTTGAGAAGTGTATCAGCGCATGCTTCACCGCTGAGGTACCAGAAATCGCCGTAGATTATCCTGTCATCTTCAAGCGTAAGCCCATGACTGTCCATAGCGTCCCTGACTGCCTGCAAACGCTGCTTGGAATGCTTATGCCACTTTTTGCCTGACAGAAACGCTATATCCTTGTATCCGTGCACCTCGATAAGATGGCTGACAAGTTCCACCACAGCATCATGGCATTCGGTGAAAACGCTGGGAAAATACGGGCTGTCCTTTTCGACCACCAGCACAGGCTTGTCAAAAGTTTCATGGAGACTTTCTTCAAGCTGCTGTGCGGCACCCTGTGTCTGTATGGTATCCTCCAGTATAACAGCACCGTCGAACAATTCGGGCTGCATCAGCGAGAATATATTGGATTCGCCTTTTTCACGCAGCGCAGTGTTCTGGTATTTGTGATACATGGCAAACACACATACGTCCATACCCAGTCCGAACGCACTTGCGGTAAACCCTGTTATGAATTTGCTCTGGTAGCTTTCGTCCGCCTGACCGACAAACACAGCTATCCTTTTTTTACTACTCCCCATAATAGAATCCTCTGTCAATAAAAGACCATAACATAAAAAACTGTGAAATACCGAAAATACGCCCGCAGTCGCATGCACCCGAATGCAGCGTCAAAAGTGCCAGACCAGGCAGTGTACGAGCTTTACACTATATTATAACATATCCCTCACGATTTTGCAACATTTCGCAGCAAATTTCTCTGCGCAATTCACACTTTCGATTCTTTTACCGATATTTTCACCCATCGGCAGACAGTTCAGCGGATCGCCGCTTGTGCCATTTCTGCGCATTGAAGGTAAACACTAACATTCATCTGTTACTAATGAATGCCTGTGATGTATTGACATATTCGGGATAATTGTGATATAATCATAGTG
>CAMNMO010000400.1 GCA_946544695.1 uncultured Ruminococcus sp.
ATACAACATCTTATCCTCGTTTTCAACAGGGACAAGTCTGCCGAAGATGATAACACTTTTTATGTTGAGCGCCCACTCTCCTTCTCTGCGGTAGCCCTCATCGTAAACACAGAAGCTGACCTTATCATGGCGCTTTACTGCATCTACTCTGTGACCGAACTTTGCACCATGAAAGTAGATATGTCCGTCCTCATCATTATAATAATGGTTTATGGGCATTCCGTAGGGATAATCATCATCACCCAGAACAGAAAGCACTCCCCTTTTCTCATTTTTAAGGACAGCTATACATTCCTCATCGGAAAGTGCCTGCTTTTTTCTCAGCATTTCTCTGAACATCTTACCGACCTCACTTTCACATAAGCAATGACATCTGCGTTAGATATCATTTTTATCACGACCTTTCAATGCACGGCATCAGTCAAAAAAGCTAAGCTGTCTGTCGCCGTAGCCCGACTTATATGCCGTTATTATTTCTTTCATATCATAAAGAATGCCGTATTTATGGCATTCCTCGGTAAATATCTTCCAAAGCCTGCCCGCATTTGGTGAGGGGCATTCATAGCTGTTTTTGAATTTACGGATATACATCTCTTTCACCCCAGGGAAACTTTCATCAAGTTTATTATAGAAGTATTCCCTGTTGCCCGACCTCAGCGTCATGCCAAAGGCAGGATATATGCATCTTACACCGCATTCATTTGCTTTTCGCACTATTGAGATGATGTTTGCATCACTGTCCTCGATAAAGGGCAACACAGGCATCAGTGTTATACCTGTGAACAAGCCTGCTTTCGACATTTTTGCCAAAGCATCGAATCTCTCGGACGAGACCGATACCCTCGGTTCGATCTTTCTGCTAAGGTCATCATCAGCAGTGGTTATCGTCATTTTGCAAAGCACGGGAGAATGTTCGGCTATCTGTCTGTACAGCATGATATCTCTTGTTATCAATGCAGATTTCGTTATTACGGTTATCCCGAAGCCGTATCCATCAACAAGCTTCAAAGCCTTTTCTGTAAGGCGTTCTTCCGCTTCAAAAGGATTATACGGATCAGACATTGACCCTGTACCTATCACTCCTGTTTTTGACTTCCGCCTGAGTTCATCACGCAGTATCAGTGCGGCGTCCTTTTTAGCACGCACTTTATCAAAATCATCGATATGATAACACTCGCTTCTGCTGTCGCAGTATATGCACCCATGACAGCAGCCACGATACAGGTTCATATTATAATCATTGCCGAACCATTCGTTCGCTTTGTTCTTTTGCAGTATGCTTTTTGCTTCTACGTATTCCATATCAGTCAGATCTTTTCAAAGCCTATTATCGTCATTCTGTCATTTATAACTGTGCTTGTACCTGTCCGCACAAAACCCAGCTTCTCATAAAAATGGCAGTTCCTTGCGTCCTGCTTTATGGTGGCAAGCGACCATTTATCCGCATCATCATAAAGCGAAAACAGCTTTTCCATTACTACGGTGCCTATCCCTCTGTCACAGTATGACGGCAGGATAAAGAGAGGACTGATATTGCGGATAACTTTGCCATTCTCCTCAAAACGGCGCACCCTCACCCCGCCGACGGCAGTGTCATCGGAACAGATCATAAGAAAATCGGGATCCGCTATCTTCTCCTTTATTCTCTCAACACTTTCAATTGCGGGATCTGTTTCGTCATCACGATATCGTTCATAGAGGGGCATGAAAGATTCACGCTGAAGCTTATGCAGAAGTTCTGCATCTTCGCAAGTGCATTTTACCAAACTGATATTATCCATGCAACGACACCTCTTTTACCGTGCAGCAAAAAACTGCTGCGATCATCTGTCTGAAATATTTAACAGCGCCAGAAAGACAAACAGTCCGGTAAGCAGGACCAAAGCTATGTTTTCTCCCAGCGCACCTTTCAGGTCATAACCGTCTCTCTTTATTGCCAACAGAACTTTTATGACCAAAAAAGACATTATAGCAGGTATTGCCAGAATAGAAGGAAGAAACTCCATACTGAGGACGAATATTACACCCAGCACCGCAAAACAGATGATAGTGTCGGTTTGCATCAGGCTTTCTCTTAATTCTGACTTTCCTCTTTTTATATGAGCATGAGCCATTATTTCGGATATCTTATCTTCCGTATCAAGATGTTCCCTGTATTGAGAAACATTTTCAGAAGCAGTATCCTCTCCTGACATAAGCGGTTCGAGGACGGGCAGTTCATCGGTGCCATGAATATCATCACGCATGTTCTTCTACCTCCTATGATATATACCGGCATATCTGTTTCTGAACGAGATAAATATAAAAGCCCTCAGAAGACACAAAGTCCTCTGAGGGCGTCAATAGCTAACGCTGTACCACCTCAGTTTATCGGCACAAGCCGACCTCATTGCCTTTAACGCAGGAAATACGTTCTGCCCTACTGTGATTTTCGGGCGGACCGCTCGGGAAGGTAACTTCACCGCTGAACGCTGTCTGCTCACACCACCCGCAGACTCTCTGAAACACGAGATCATCGGTTACTTCATTCCGTCATTGCATTTAGTATATTCTACACCATTTTTACCGATTTGTCAAGTACCTTTACCAAAACTCCCACGGAAATCAATTTTTGCATAATACAAAGGTTTGAACATGCATTACGGCTGT
>CAMNMO010000401.1 GCA_946544695.1 uncultured Ruminococcus sp.
CCCGGAATGCATTCCTCGATACCGTCAGCAAATGCGGGTCGCAGGTGTGGGTAGTTGCAGCGATATTCGCCGCAGCCTGTAACATAGCTTATGCCCAGCGCATTGCAGCCAAGCAGACAATGCAGCTGCGCTTCTGCATAACTCAGGTCATCTTTATCACCGTTGATAAGATCATCTATCGCAAATATCATTGCGTTGCACAGAAGGGTCATGTTGCTGCCCCAATGATAGCTTCGTTTGTCCATAGCAGCGCTGTAACCACATTTGTCGGCAGTCTGCCTGAGGTCAGCAGCATGTTCTTTAAAGCTGTTTTTCAGCATTTCTGCAAACTCATCGTCCTTGTTTTGGCTGCTCAAAATGTATGCCAGCGAACCCAGTCCACCAGTTTCGGCATAGCCAAGTGCGCTAAGCGGGAAACCCTTGCTGCCAAGTGAACGCATCTTCTCAAAATAGTCATTATCTCCCGTAAGTGCGTAAAGTTCGGCGTAAGCCCAGTATCTGTTTGAATTGTCGTTCCATTGACCGTAACTGCCTGTATTGCAGCCCTCAGGGTTGTCAAAACCTATGAATTCGGGGTGGTCATCAAGAAATCTGCCTGCTTTTTCAGCCGCTGTCCTCAGCTTTTTGGCAAAGTATTTATCAAAGGCTTCATACACACCGCTTGCCAGTGCGCATACGGCTGCAAAGTCCGCAGCAGCCATCGTACTTACGCTGAACACATACAGCTGTTCTTTATCATCTTCGGGCATCACGAAAGGTGCATGCCTTTTGGTAGTAACCTTATGAAAGACCCCTCCGTCCTCTCTCTGCATCTTCAGCAGCCATTCCAGTTCATACCTTACTTCGGTAAGAAGGTCGGGCATATCGGACTTAGGTATGTCAAACGTCAGCTTGTCAAACACTTCGGGGAACATCTTGTAAGCATAAAGCAAATGTGCTGCCGCACAAGCCCCCGCAGTGACATATCTGCCGTAGTCGCCCGCATCGTGCCAGCCGCCCGTAACATCAAGGGACACACTGTTGTCGTCCCAAAGCAAAGCCATTGTATCGTGGCAGCAGCCGTGCTTGTAAACACCTGCATATTCCTCATCAAGCCCGCAGCCGCAGCGCAGGAAATAAAAAGCTTTAGTGATATCATGCAGCAGTACGCTGTAAGGTGCATCGCTTATGTAAAACTCAGCAGAAGTCTTACCGCCCGCACATACACGGTATCTGCCTTCTGTTTCAAGCAAAGTCAGGTCAGCTGTGTAAACATCATCGCCGGAGTTTTCATCAAACCCGAAATGTTCGGTCTTTCCTGAAAACACCACGCTTCCGCTGCTGTCTGTGACCGTAAAATCATCGCAGGCAAAAGGCAGCACAGCAAGCTTTACCGATTTGGTATAATAGCCTGCCTGGTCGGTAAAAATACCAAATGGCGAAGTTTTGATATGCGTGCAGTCACGTTCAAAATACTTTTCGTCCATGCTATCACTCCCATGAAATATCAGGTGCAGCTCACTGTCCTTCTTCGGAAGATGCGCTGCTGTCAGTATCGTATTGGATAGGTTCAGTGGTCAGACCCTTGTCATTGGTCTCTTCACAGCGTGCAGTGATGTCATCAACTATGCGTTTGAAGATGACAAAGTTCTTATCATAGACCTCCTGAGCTTCCGTTTTATCCATGTCCATCGTCTCCTGAGGAACACGGATAGACATGTAAACATCATTCGGCATAAGTTCGTATTTGAACTCCTGTGCCATGACCTCAGAGTTTAAGCTGAATCCCTGTTCGTCTATATACTTGTTATCGGGAAAATCCTTTTCAAGCTCGGGATTCATGAACTCCATGAAATCTTCCCGTGTGTGTGAATCAGTCAGAACTATCACGCCTTCACCTGTCTGTACCTGCGCTATGAATTTCTGCGTATAGGTATTATCAGTGACAGGGTCTATATTCTGACCTATGGGGATATTTATGATACCTACGTGAACGTATCCGTTGCCGTCCAGGTCATCAGTGTATTTCTCGAAGAATGACTCTATCTCCTCAGTGCGCTGAGAAAGATCGTTGTCGGTTATTATCATCACAGTTATGTCATCACGCTTGCGTGTGGCTTCTGTATAAGCCAGAAAACCCACAATTATGAGAGCCACAAGTGAAAAAGATACAACGAACTTGTAGTGGTACCAGAAATTAGCCACCGCTGCCCAGCCATGCGGCTTTTCATAAGCTTCATCTTTCTTGGTCAGCTCAGAGTTTTCCTCGTCTGCCAGACCAGACTTCAGCTTCAGCAGTTCCAGCTTTTCTTCGGCTATCTGCTTTTCACGCTGCTTTTCAGCTTCACGTTCACGCTTTTCACGCTCGGCTTCTTTCTGAGCTTCCTGCTCCTGCGCTTTCTGTCGGCGTTCACGTTCCTCCAGGGCGAGCTTTTCTTCGTATTCACGATCTTCTTCGTCAAGCTCCAGCCTGTCTATATTTATCTTGTTTTTTGCCATTTTATCTTGACCTTTCACTATATTATCTTCTATATTATAGCCAACAATTATTAACTGCACATTAACAAAATAAAAGCAGTTTTTTTATATAAAATGTCAATATACTTTGGAAGATTTTTTGTTTATAATATAAGTATATATAATGA
>CAMNMO010000402.1 GCA_946544695.1 uncultured Ruminococcus sp.
CATAAGGAACAATATAATGTTCGGCAACCCAGATGCCACCGAAGAAGAAATGATAACAGCGGCGAAAAAGGCATGCTGCCACGATTTCATCATGACCCTGCCCTACGGCTATGACACCGTGATAGGCGAGGGCGGCGGCACCCTTTCGGGCGGTGAGAAGCAGAGGATATCCATAGCAAGGGCGATGCTGAAAAATGCGCCCATCGTCGTGCTTGACGAAGCCACCGCAAGCATCGACCCCGAAAACGAACATCTTATCCAGGAAGCCATAACAGAACTTACCAGGGGCAAGACCATCATCACCATTGCCCACAGGCTTGCTACCATCGAAAATGCCGACCAGATACTTGTGGTCGATGACGGCAGGGTAGTGCAGCGTGGCACACATAACGAGCTTATGAAGCAGAAAGGCGTGTATCAGCGGTTTATCGGCATACGCCGTCACGCCGAGAACTGGAGCATAGGCTAAAAAATATAGTAAACGACATATAAATTTTCACTTATACCGACCGAACTGCCTGCGATATTTGGCTGTGTGGTCGGGATAAGTCAGAAAATTTATGTCGTTTAATATGGTAAACGACATATAAAAAACGGACCGATGCACTCGCATCAGTCCGTTTTATTTTATAATGTGGTTATCCCTTTAGCACACCATTTTATACACCGGTGTAACAAGATATAAGCATTGTGATGTATTCTTTTCCCCCGCCGCAGGCAAATGCGTGAACGCATGGGAAAAGAATACATCAGCTATTGTTGCCTCGTCAAAAGGCTGTTTAGTGTGGTGTGTCAGCGGGATAACCATATTTTATAATATTGCTGTGAACACCGTCTGCCTGAGACCGCAGCTGCATTTTGAAGTCACCCTGATGCCTGCCTTTTCCAGCTCTGCTAAAATGCTTTCATCGCTGTACATCGCAGTGCCCATCGACTTATGCACCGAAGCTGCATACATGGCATTGTATGCTATAACAAGCTTTCCCGACGGTACTGTTATCCTTTTTATCTCCGCAAGGACCTTCTGCGGGTCTTTCCGGAAATAGCAGGTGTCGGTGGTTATGACCGCATAAAAGCCTGCATCTTTGAAAGCTGTTTTCTCACAGTCGCACAGCGAAAGTTCAGCATCTTGTTGACACCAAGCACGCAAAACATCGTTTCTATCGCCTTGTATCTTACACTGGGCATTTTTTTCAGACCTTTCTGATATAAAAATCGCACCTGTCAGCACCCTTGCCAAGCGTGCCCTTTCGTTCAAATCTCAATCCTGGCAGGTTGCCGTATATGCGTTCATCGTTGTCGCAGAATATCTTTGTCAGTTCGGGACATCCCAGTTCTGTCAGGTATTTTTTGTAGGGACATTCCAGTATGTCCATGCGGTAAGCGCCCTTTTCCTTCGGGTAGAACCTGTTCTTGAAACCGCAGTCAGATCCGAACTTTTTCTTGGTCATGGGGTCCCACATCTTCACAAAGAAAGACGGCATGAACGGTATCTTCATCATGGCTGCGATGGGTCTCTGTGCCTTTGCGCATATATTCACCGAGATATCCTCTATCAGCTTGTAAGCCTTTTCGTCACCAAGTTCCTCCCTGACCGTATGGTACATCGCCGCCGCAGGAAAAATGCTGCTGTCGGTGTGGCTGCGCACACCTTCCGACAAGTCATCGTATTTTTCGTATATACTGTTCAGCCGTGAGACAGTCCTGCGCCAGATCTTTTCAAACTGTTCTTCACTGACCAGCTTTTTCAGTTCCTCACGGTATGTCTTTTTCTTCTCCATAGTTTTTACTGCCGATCGCATAATTTTTTCCTCCTCATTTCAAGCTGTATCTGAAATCGCATTTGTCACCGCCGTCAGCAAGGGTGGTGGTGCGTGCAAGTTTTACATTCATCATATCTGCGATGACGTAGTCAAGCTTGCACAAATACTTTGCCAGTTCAAAACAGCCTTCGTCCCTGCACAGCTTGCAGATACCGCATTCATGGTAATCATAGCCCAGATCGTATTCAGCACACTTAGGCAGCACATCAACGACCCAGTTGTTCTCGCCTCTTCGCCTGCGGGTCTCCTCAGCCCATTCCATTCTTGAAGGTATCTTGTCCTCCGAAAGATAATCCTCAGCTGACCCCATCTTTTTCTTCATAAGCGAACTTTTCCTGATGGCACTTTCGATTATCTTATAATTCTCCTGTGGACTCAGCCCCGACTTTTTGTTCATGGCGATGAAGTACATGCCCATCATGTAAGATGATATCAGGCGGTCGTCATTCATCGGCTTTGACCTTGCGGCTATCGCATAGTTTTCAGCCAGTATAGCCGATACCGTGCTTTTTGGAAGCCCGCAGCGGGCATAAGCTGCCTTGCAGCTGCTATGAAAAAACCGTCCCATAAACCATGTTTTGAAAGTTTTTTTCATATCTGTCCTTCCTCTCTGATGTGATTAGTTATACCTAACTAAATTATAGCACATTTCTTTCACGCTGTCAATCAGATGCGATTTTCATATATGGCTCACCTGTGCGAATATTTACTGCTTTGCAGTGTTAACGGGATTTTTTACAATTATGGTTATCCCGCTGAAACATCATACAAAACAGCCTTTCGGCGGGAATTAACAG
>CAMNMO010000403.1 GCA_946544695.1 uncultured Ruminococcus sp.
GAACCCGCAGTCAAGCGAGGGCAGCTGGTTCATTATTTCGCCCACGCCCTGACAAAGCCTCGTGCCGCCCTTTACACAGAAAGGCACATCTGCACCAAGCTTTGTGCCCAGGTCGCACAGGTCGTCCTCGTCGATAAGTGTCCCGAAAAATGTATTCATAGCCCGCAGCATGGCTGCACAGTCGGCACTTCCGCCGCCCATGCCCGCCTGCGAAGGCAGGTTCTTTTCGACCTTGACTATGAGCTTGCCGCCAAAGCGGATATGCGCAAAGTCCTTGAAAAGCTCGGCTGCCTTCCAGATAAGGTTAGTGTTATCCAGCGGAAAACCTTCCTTATCGCAAATAAGCTCGATGCCCTCGGGTGCTGACTCGTCAAGCGATAATTCCAGCGTATCATAAACGCTGACCGTCTGCATAACGGTATTGAGCATGTGGTAGCCGTCCTCACGCCTGCCTATGATATCCAGCAGCAGATTGACTTTGCCGTAAGCTTTAACTTTCAGATTATTATACAGTGCCATTTTTAAGCTCCTCTAAAAACTCTCCGATACGCTTTATTGCTTCTCTGAGGTGACTGAGCGAATATGCGTAGGATACACGCACAAAGCCTTCACCGCAGTCACCAAATGCATTGCCCGGGACAACTGCCACCTTTTTGCTGTAAACAAGCTTCTCGCAGAAATCGTTGCTTGTAAGCCCCGTGCTTCTTATACAGGGGAAAACGTAGAACGCACCCTGCGGGGTAAAGCAGTCCAGTCCCAGCTTATTGAATGCGTCCACCAGATAGCGGCGGCGCATATCATACTCGCTGCGCATTTTTGCTATATCATCATCACATTCCCGCAGTGCGGTTATGGCTGCAAACTGGCTGACAGTAGGTGATGACATTATGGCATACTGATGCAGTTTGAGCATCTGCGAGGTAAGTTCTCTTGGCGCTGCAACTATTCCGAGACGCCAGCCAGTCATGGCATAAGCCTTTGAAAAGCCGTTGATGACTACCGTGCGCTCACGCATATCGGGCAGCGACGAGATCGATACATGCTTGCCGCTGTATGTAAGTTCGGCATATATCTCATCGGAAAGCACCAGTATGTTCGTATCACGCAGCACCTCGGCAATGGCTTCAAGGTCCTCTTTACGCATGATGGCGCCTGTGGGATTATTCGGGAAAGGCAGCACCAGCAGCTTGGTCCTGTCGGTTATCTTTTCCCTGAGTTCATCAGCTGTAAGCCTGAAATCATTCTCGGCTTTAGTCTCGATAGGCACTGCCACGCCGCCGCACAGTGTGACTATCGGGCTGTAACAGACGAACGACGGCTGCACCACCAGCACCTCGTCCCCGGGGGTGATGACCGAGCGAAGACAAAGGTCAATGCCCTCAGAACCGCCGACAGTTACGATTATCTCATCGGTCGGGTCATATTCAACGCCTATGCGGTCGATAAAATATTTTGATATCTCAGACCTTAATTCTGCAAGACCTGCATTGGCAGTATATGATGTTCTGCCCTTTTCAAGCACATTTATTGCTTCACGCCTGACCACCCAGGGGGTCTTGAAATCAGGCTCACCAACACCGAGGGAAATAACGCCCTCAAGCTGCTGGGCAATATCGAAAAACCTTCGTATGCCTGACGGCTTCATGCCGATTATAGCAGGCGAAAGCACTTTATTATAGTCTATCACGGGAAGATCAGTCCCCTCTCATCTTTTTCATCGGCGGTAACGGAAATACCGTTGACCTTATAGCTTCTCAGCAGAAAATGTGTAGCTGTTGACTGTACCGCATCTATCGCCGCAAGGTTTTCCGCCACGAAACGGGATACCTCACGTATATTGGTGCCTGTCACAGATACAAGGATATCATAGGCACCCGACATCAGGCGGACAGATTCTACCTGTTCGTAGGCTGCTATCGACTTGGCGATATCATCATAACCCGACTGTGACTGCGGTGTTACTTTCAGTTCTATAAGTGCAGTGACGGAGTTAGGATCATATACGGCTTCGTCCACGATGGCGGTATAGCCTGTGATGATACCGTCTTTTTCAAGCTTATCTATATCGGCGGCGACTTCCGCTTCACTCTTGCCAAGCATTACTGCAAGTTCAGCGTTTGTCAGTCTGGCATTGTTCTTTAACAGTTTGAGAAGTTTTTCCATAGTATTACCTCCTTGAACGGACAGTCATCAGAACGGTCTTTACCCGTACAAAGACTGCTTTATAAACTCTCTGACTTTTTCTGTATCGCTGCATGTCAGCATGGGTATGAGTTTATTGATCTCATCAATGCTTTTATCCCACCATCGGAATTCTTCAAGCAGACCTATCATCTCATCATCAAAACGCCTGCGGACAGCTTTTGCGGGGTCGCCCACCGCTATGGTATAAGGTGCAACATCACTGCCTACCACGCTGTTCGCCCCGATAATAGCGCCGTCACCGATATGCACGCCCGGAAGAATGACAGCATTCTGTCCTATCCAGACATCATTGCCGATGACAGTATCACCTTTCAGCGGCAGATCAGCCATATCGGGCGGCTGCATATCCCAGCCCTCCAGCGTATAAAAAGGAAAAGTAGATACTG
>CAMNMO010000404.1 GCA_946544695.1 uncultured Ruminococcus sp.
ACAAAATGGCTGTTCTTTCGTATTGTTCCCCCGCCTTCGGCGGGGGAACAATACACAACCAAATTGGGATATAAAATATTACTGTCTGTAACGCCGACTGTTCTGCTTGACAGCGAACAGTCATAATCAGTTCATAATTAATTATACCATACTGTGAACGTATAGTCAATTAACATCTGTCGTAAACTCACAGTGTAAACTTTGTTAGTTATAAACAAAATCCACTGTGCCGTTTTAAATCAATGAAGAATAACTGTTCTTTTTTCTCATATCAGCTGTCGTACAGCGTATCACATGGAGTAGATCAGTATGAGATAGCATTGATCTGTCATATTCGGTTTTCAAGATGCTGTAAGCACATCTGTCCGTAAAATTCTGTTTGCAGAACGAACAGTCTGCCAAAAGAAAAGTCAGCTTAAATAAAAATACGGCAGGGAGAGTAGTCCTCCATGCCGCAGGGATATGTATATATGTGTGTGCTTAGTCAGATATCATCAAGGAACGAACCTATCTCCTCCGTCATCTTATCGGCTTCAAAATGAAAGACGTAATGGTCACAGTCAAGCGTGATCGTCTTTATGTTCGGCATATTCTCGGCAAATCGGTAACTGATCTCATGCCACCTGTCTCCCTTGCCTGTGGATACAAACATAAGCATCGGGAGTCGGGGCTTGTCTCCCGAAGATACCAACGCCGCATTATCCTTAGCCTTATTGGCTTCTCTTGCAACGTCTATGTTGGCATAATTGCGGTTGCCCAGTGCTATCCACGTTTTGCGTTCTTTCTCCGTGAGAAAATCGCCGGATGGCAGAAAAGTGCTGTCGGGCAGGTATCTGCCTATACCCAGTTCGAGCAGTACGTGCAGTATCCCGTAATACGGCACAGCAAGCGTACCGTCCTTTGTGTAGTCGTAATGTTCGGGAACAGCCATATCCAGCCCGATGATAGCCTCCACCTCGTCGGGATAGGTCTGCGCCCAATAAAGTGCCTCTATCCCCGAATAGGAATGCGGGCAAAGAACATAAGGTGCTTCTACTCCCGCACCTTCCAGCGCAGCCCTCGTATCCGCAAGAAGCGAAGCCACATCACGGGGTCTGTCAACATGTTCACTGTATCCGTAACCGAATTTCTCTACTACCGCTATACGGTATTTATCGGTCAGCTGCGGATATATGCTTTTGAAATCAAGTATCGGTGTGATCGTTGCGCTGCCCGACATGAACACCAGCGTTGTATCGCCTTCACCTTCGGTATATACGCACATTTTATGACCGTCCACATCGATCATCTGCCCCACGGGCTTTACCAGATCTTCCTCCTGTTTCAGCATTATCCTGTGTCTGACAAAGGTGAACAATAAGAACACAGCCACTATGCCAAGTAATATCAGCAGTATCTTTTTTACTTTCTTTTTCTTTGATGCGGTCATTGTATTGCCTCCTGAATCCTGTTTATAACGAGCAGACCGAGTGCCTGCTTCTTTGGTAATTATACATCATGACCGCCAATAAGTCAACCATATCAACAACTATGAGCAAACCAGGTCATATCAGTGTTTCCACGGAGCATCAGGGGACAGCAGTACCGTCCGATATTGCAAAGCGGAAAACTGACCGTCTGAAAAGAAAAGTCCAGAGAAATGCTTGTGTGAGCAGCTTTTCAGTCACATCATACCATATTTGAACTTCTTACAAAACCACATCGGGAACAACTATCCGCCCTGTTCCGCCGCAGTATTTTGTGGTAGTATCTATTATTCTCTGTGCCGTTTCGGTCAATAGCTCATCGGGAGTTGCGGCGTTGCCCTGAACGATATAAAAGATGTTCGTTGTGTTTTCATCAACGGCGGTCTTTTTCACCTGCCTGATCTCCAGTCGGCATAGCACTTCATTTGAATCATCGCAGTAGCAGTATTCGTGAGGTGCAACAGGTGTAGGCTCTGTTGCCCCAAGCGGAACATACCGCTCGGTGCCGTCTGTAAAACGCAGAGTTACGTCACCCTCAGTCTTGTCGATATTATGCGCACCAAGTGCCAGCTTGCTTTCCAGTGAGATCAGGTTGTAAATGTCAACCGCCTGATTGATATAGAATACCTCCTGCCGCTTGACAAGCAGCTTGATAAGATTTTCGCTTGCAGGGATATTCTTTCTTCGCTTGACACCCACATTATCATGCAGGATATTGAAGCCCTCAAGGATAGGATCACAATGAATGTCCAAGTCCTTGTATTCTTCGTATAACTCTGCGATACGCTTTGTGCGGTATGCCTGCCACCCCTCGTCTTTTCCGTGATTGTCGATGCCCCGGGCTACTGCAAAGATTATTTTTACTCCGCTTTCGAGGACTGCTTTTTCTACCTTGAACTTCATTTTTTACTCCATTTCTATTGCATTAATTACTGCTTATTCTGACATATACTGCACCCTGAACTGATACCGCCAAACCCGACAGTTCTTGTTTTCATGGTGAGCATATCGAAAATAAACATCTTATCTGTCAGAAGACTTTCCCGAGAGGTGATGAATTTTATCGCTTCAAGTGCCTGGATACAGCCTATCATGCCTGCCGCTG
>CAMNMO010000405.1 GCA_946544695.1 uncultured Ruminococcus sp.
TAGAGTGACTGGCTACGAACCAGTAGGTCGGGGGTTCGAGTCCCTCCTGGCGCACTGCGACATGCACCCTGTATTTTTACAGGGTGTTTTTTTATTGAAAAAAGTCTACACGCATTATAATATTCAAATACAGTGAGTAAATTTAAATGAACTGCTTAGTCGCAGCAACCGAATGCTTTTTATACAATATTATTTTAATGCAGGTTATCATAGTAAATAACCTGTTATTCTTGAAATAGGTCGGAAAATGTGGTATAATTCTTACAATATGAACGGGCAGGTGAAATATATTGGTTAAAATAATTATTGGAGAAAATGATCTTGCAACAACACATCCATGGCTTGCTGAACAGTGGCACCCGACCAAAAATGTTACGTTGACACCTCAGTCCGTAACAGCGGGGTCAAATAGAAAAGTATGGTGGAAATGCACTAAAGGTCATGAATGGCAGTCACGTATCAATCATAGAAGAGATGGTATAGGCTGCCCATACTGTTCAGGGGAAAAAGCAATTCCCGGGGAAACTGATCTTGCAACGACAAACCCTTCGCTTGCTGCTGAATGGAACTATTCTAAAAACAACGGTCTTACCCCGCAGATGGTTAAAGAACACTCAAACAAGAAAGTGTGGTGGATATGTCGCAAAAATCATGAATGGGCTGCAACTGTCAAAGACAGAAGTTCAGGAAAGGGCTGTCCCTATTGCAGCGGAAGAAAGCCCATAAAAGGTGAGACTGACCTTAAAACAAAGCAGCCTGCTCTGGTAAAAGAATGGGATCATTCAAAAAATAAGAAAGCCCCATCAGAATACAAGGAAAAGTCTGATTCAAAAGTATGGTGGGTGTGCGAAGTATGCAGTTATAACTGGAAAGCACCTATCAGCAGCCGTTCAAAAGGACATGGCTGTCCTGCCTGTGCAGGTATCGTTTGCATCACAGGCAAAAATGATCTTGCTACAAGAAATCCTGAATTAGCCATGGAATTTCACACTGATAAAAACGGTGACCTGACAGCTCATACTATTTCGGTCAATTCAAATAAAAAAATCTGGTGGAAGGGTAAATGCGGTCACGAATGGCAAGCTACAGTAAGCAGCAGAAACGCAGGAAACGGCTGTCCGATATGTGCTAATCAGATAGTATCAATTGGAATCAACGACCTTGCTACAACGAATCCTCAGCTTGCAAGTCAGTGGCACCCGACTAAAAATGAAAATACTACTCCACAAGATATTACAGCAGGTTCAAATAAAAAAGCATGGTGGCTGTGTCCTGACTGTGGATATGAATGGGAAGCAGTGATATACAGCCGTAAAAACGGCACCGGTTGCCCTTTATGCCATGCTTCAAATGGCGAAAAACTGATAAGGCGTTACCTTGACGATAATGGTCTCGAATGGAAACATGCGATGAAATTTGATGACCTTAAAGGTGTCGGAGGACAACAATTATCATATGATTTTGCTGTTTATAAAAATGGGTCTATAGTATGTCTTTTAGAATATCAGGGTTCACAGCATTATTACACTAAATTCAACAATTCTGAAGAAGAACTGAAAAAGCAACAAAAACATGACCATATAAAGGCAAAATATGCTGCCCAAAAAAATATCCCCCTCATCACTATAAACTATGATCTGGTAACATACAAAGCAGTCAGCAAGTTTCTTGACGAAAAACTGACTAAGCTAAATAGATAATGTCAGG
Organism: uncultured Ruminococcus sp.; assembly: GCA_946544695.1. Lineage (GTDB taxonomy): Bacteria > Bacillota > Clostridia > Oscillospirales > Ruminococcaceae > Hominimerdicola. The sequence continues at coordinate 1,708 of CAMNMO010000405.1, forward strand.
CGGTATTCCATAACAGCAGACATGATCACAAACACAAAAGCCCCATGAGTAACAACATCTCACGGGGCTTTAAGTTTATTCTCTCAGTTTCATCACTCTGTTCTAAGTGCTATAACAGGGTCCTTCTTCGCTGCTATCCTCGATGGGAACAGTCCTGCGATAAGGGTCAGCAGTATGCTTATAGCTACCAGTATGCCCGCTGCGGCATAAGGTATCTGCGCACGCATGGGTACTTCTGTAAGGTGAGCGATGATGATGTTTATCGGTATGGTCAGCAGATAGGACAGTCCCACACCAAGTATACCTGCAACAAATCCGACAATGACTGTTTCGGCATTGAACACACGGGATATATCCCTCTTTGATGCGCCTATGCTTCGCAGTATGCCTATCTCCTTTGTTCTTTCAAGAACGGAGATATAGGTGATTATGCCTATCATTATCGAAGATACCACCAGTGATATGGCAACGAAGGCTATCAGCACGTAGCTGATGGCATTGATGATGGAAGTCACTGAGGACATCATCAGTCCCACTATATCGGTGTACTCTATCTTGTCGGCTTCATCTGACTGATCGTTATATTCGTCTATCAGGTCTATGATCTTTTCCTTTGATGCGAAATCCTTCGGATAGATATTGATGACGCTGGGGTTTTCGAGTGTCGCATAGCCAAGCACCACAAGGTTAGCGTCATAAGTTGTGTTGGAGTATTTGCCGCTGGACGCCAGTTCTTCCAGATTCTGCTCGGTGGATTCGGTTATCATGCCCTGCATCATTTCAAGCTGTTCGTCAGTCAGGCTGGAAAGGAACTGCTTCTGTGCATCGGTCAG
>CAMNMO010000406.1 GCA_946544695.1 uncultured Ruminococcus sp.
GGAGTGCAGTAGCAAACAGAATAAACAGTGGTGGTGTTGTTCTTGCAGCTTGCATGTACCTGATCGAGACAGCTGCTGAAATTGCTTGTGCCGAAAGCGCTTACACAGTCATTATATGAGAATTTAGCATAGTGATGACCGTTTGCGCTGCCGTATTCGTAAGCCGAGACCTTAGCCCAGCTTGCGCCGCCGCTCCAGCTTTGCAGGATAAGTTCTATCTGCTTCTGATTGCTGTTTGAGTATTCAACGTAGAAATAGCCGTTCTTTTTGATGTTTGAAGCATCAAAGCTGCCGCCGTTCCTGGTGGTCATGGTAGAGGTCGCCTGTTCCCAGGGACCTGCTGTGTTCTCTCCCCAGAACAGTGATACATAAGGGTCACTGCTTGAAGATGATGAACTGCTGCTCGACGAAGAACTGCTCGATGAACTGCTGCTCGACGAGGAATTATTAGACGAACTGCTGCCTGATGAAGAACTGCTCGAAGAACTTCCGCCCGTGCTTGCATTGCAGTAGCAAACAGAATAAACAGTGGTGGTGTTGTTCTTGCAGCTTGCATGTACCTGATCGAGACAGCTGCTGAAATTGCTTGTGCCGAAAGCGCTTACACAGTCATTATATGAGAATTTAGCATAGTGATGACCGTTTGCGCTGCCGTATTCGTAAGCCGAGACCTTAGCCCAGCTTGCGCCGCCGCTCCAGCTTTGCAGGATAAGTTCTATCTGCTTCTGATTGTTGTTTGAGTATTCAACATAGAAATAGCCGTTCTTTTTGATGTTTGAAGCATCAAAGCTGCCGCCGTTCTTTGTGGTCATGGTAGAGGTCGCCTGTTCCCAGGGACCTGCTGTGCTCTCTCCCCAGAACAGTGATACATAAGGGTCACTGCTTGAAGATGACGAACTGCTGCTCGACGAAGAACTGCTTGACGAACTGCTGCTTGACGAGGAATTATTAGATGAACTGCTGCCTGATGAAGAACTGCTCGACGAACTGCCGCCCGTGTAGACCGAGCATTTCTTAGCTGTCTTTTTTATGCCGTTGCTGCCGTTTATCAGTGTGTTGCCCCACGAGGTCAGTGAGGTGCCAGCCCAGTCGTTGGCAATATCCAGATATCCCAGACCCGAACCGTTGCCCTTCCACGACCAGCCGAGATAGCCCACGTTTTTCTGTGTGCAGTAACTCATTATCGTGGCTTCGTCAACATCGCCGTTTGTGTGCTGCCCGCCGAATTCACCTATCACGACAGGCACACCTGTGCCCAGCGCATTGTCGATATTTTTCTTTACGGTATACGAGTCTCCGCCCGCATACTCATACATGTGTATGGAGAAGACCGTGTTCTTCTGAGGGTCGGCATTGTAGACCGACTTGCCGTAGTCCTTGATGGAATCGGGATACTGTCCCCAGCCTGCACAGTCCACCATTATCATATTGTCTATGCCTGCATTTCTTATGTTCTTCACAGCGGTCTTGTTACCCTCAGCCCAAGCATATCCGTCCCAGCTGCCGTACCATTCGTTGGCAATGTTGAGTATGACGTACTTTTCATTCCCCTGAAGCACGCCTTTGTTCTCTATCCAGTAGTCAACAGCTGCGTTGAGGTCGGATGTGCTGTCTCTGCCTGTGGCATCGTGCACCTCGAGAATGCACACCAGGTCGTTCTTTTTGCAGTCGGAAACTATTTTTTCAATGTCGCTCTTTGATGTTTTCGACCACTGCTTGCCGTCAGCTACCACCACTCTTACAGTGTTTGCGCCGTTGGCAGCTGCCCCCTTGATGGAAGTCTCGGTATAGGAGGAATACCATGCATGTGCGATGTTTACGCCCCTCATCACAAAGCTGTTTCCGTTGGCATCCTTGATATCCGTGCCGCTGACATAGAAACCTTTTGACGCCGCATCTGCGGGTATAGTCGGCAGGGATACCGTCAGCATCACTGCTGAAAGCACGGCTGCTGCAGCACGTTTGCAGGCTGTGGGTAATGTCTGTGTGTTTACCATTTGCATTAAGTCCTTTCTGACAAATAAAATATGACTGTCCGTTCTCTCTGTGCACATAATAAACGGATAGCCCGAGTTAAAAATTACCACGATCTCTGAAATATTTCAGTGAATTTAATCTAACACATTGATTAAATTTAGTCAATACGGTTTTAAAATGTAAACGAATACGTAAGAAAATTTTCGTATATTTAAACAAATTAGCCTGCCAATTTTTTGCAATACACACAATTATTTCTATCAATATAAAAACTTTATGTCGGTATTGCAATAAGCACAACTGCATATTGAACTATTTTATCGCTGTGCAATTTTTATGCAGGAAATGTCACTCGCCATTACTGTCCATTTAGCACGTAATATATCTGTCTGACCGCCGTATATATGCACAGCAATTTCGCATCATATCTCATTTGATATAGCCCAAAGCTGAGCATCGCACAAAGCCATAGTTTAAAGCTATATTGCGGCATATTATTTTAGTATTTTTCTTTTCCTGAAAAGTGTGCTATAATAAGAATCACAAATTAA
>CAMNMO010000407.1 GCA_946544695.1 uncultured Ruminococcus sp.
ACTCAACACCATATTTTACAGCCGTAATGCATGTTCAAACCTTTGTATTATGCAAGAATTGATTTCCGTAAAATAATAGAATGTCCCCTTGACAAGTTGAAACAAATATGTTAATATTATTATTGATAATGATGTTATTGATGAGGTGACACGATGGCTTTGCGTGATACGTCCATTGACCCCGTGCTGCTTGAAAGCGCAAGAAAACAATTTATGGAAAAAGGCTTTGCCAAAGCCTCCGTTGCCGAGATATGCAGGAATGCGGGCGTTACAACAGGCGCACTCTATATCCGCTATAAAGGCAAGGAAGAATTGTTCGATGCGCTGGTAGCTGATGCCGTTGAGGTGATGGGCAGGTTTACTGAAATGGCTGATGCCGATATCGAAAGCCTTTCCGACCGTGAACTGCTTTCCCCCTGGTATGCGGGAGAGGGCAGACTGGGGGAACTGTTTGATATGTTTGAAAATGTGCGTCGGCCGTTAACGCTGCTGCTGACCTGTTCAGACGGTACCAAGTACCGGAATTACCACCACGATCTTGCAGTTAAGCTGACTGAGACAGATCACCGCTATTACACCGAAGCTTACAAGCGTGGCTTTGCAACTGAGGTGATAACCAAAGAACAGCTGCACATCTACCTCACCGCCTACTGGGAACTGTTCTATGAACCCTTTATACATGGCATGACAAGGGCTGAGATGGAGAAACTGTGCGGCGGTATAACAAGGTGGACAAGCTGGCAGAAGTTACTTGGTCTGCCGAAAGAAATGCCGTTTTAAGTATATGCGGAAAACGGCTTTTTTCAAGCGCTTTGGTTAGCTTAAACTAACACGTATGAGACCATCTGCAATAATGTTTACTATAATTTCAGAGAGAAGGAGAATACCACTATGGAACTTAAATTCGGAGATATCCAGGAAACAGCGCTTATCCCCCTTGCTATCAAGGCAAGCGAGACAGTACGTCCCGATGCGAGGATAAAGGACCTGAAAGCTAAGGAGATAATCGACACACTGGGGGTAGATGTCAGCAAATACGACCCTTTCATGTCGCACGAAGGCGTTGTGGCAAGAACGCTGTTGTTCCGCAGAGAGTTGAATAGGCTGATAAAACAATACCCCGATGCACTTTGCGTGAATCTGGGCTGCGGCTTTGATGACAAATTTTCACAGGTGGATAACGGGAAGATAGTATGGTTCGATGTTGACCTGCCCGACCAGATAGCAGTCAGGAGAAAGGTCTACCGAGACAGGGAACGCTGCACCATGCTTGACGGCAGTGCGCTTGACAACGGCTGGACGAAGGGTCTGCCAAAGGCAAAAATGAATATCATCGTGATGGAAGGCGTGCTGGAATACTTCTCGAAAAAGCAGGTCAAGACCTGCCTGAACATGCTTTGTGACAGCTTTGAACACGGCTATCTGCTGGCGGAGCTGCATTCGCCTTTCCTGGAGAAGAACAGCAAGCATCACGATGCGGTAAAGCACACCAATGCGACTTTCGGCTGGGGAACAAAGTCCGCCAAAGAATACCTTCCCCTTGAACCACGCCTGAAGGTCATATCGGAAACAAGCTACAACGAAGAAATGAAGAAGTACACCATAAGGGGCAAGCTGTTTGCCATAATTGGCAAAAATATGAACAACCGCCTTGCAGTTTTCAGGTGGTAGATCTTTTTTCGGGGAGAAATGAGAATTCAATATAAAAAACGGCATAAAGCGGGATCTTCACCTGCTTTGTGTCGTTTTTTCAGATGGGTTATCCTGAGCGTTAACTATATAAAAAAAGCCAGCACGTGAACTCTTGATACGGCATACAGTCAGCACGACCCCCACCGTTCCCAGGGCAAAGCAGATGCTGCCGAAGGCTATGAAAATTATCTTTTTGACTGACATTTTTTCTCCGATCTATTCTTTTCCCGTTTGTCGGAAAAAAGGTGGCTTACTGCCATTATCGGGTGGTGAGATATCATTCGAGGACCCGAAAAGCACATGACTCGGCGTATCTTTTCACGCATTTCAGGCTTGCAGCTCTGTATCCCCTTTGAGGATTCGCTGAGTGAGGAGCAGATTTATGTGTTCCACAAGCTCCTCGACTGCGTGAGCGAGACTGCCGCCGCTGAGATGAGAGCTGCCTACAAGGTCGGCTTCAGGGACGGTGCAACTATGATGCAGGAGATTCAGGAGTAATATAATCACAGCATAAGGAAAGGGCTATGTTCTCCGTGACCGTGTACGGAAGGCATAGCCCTGATTTTTCTCTTTTCAGATGCTGATTCAGTTTTCGTCTGCAAGGTTCAACTATCTTCTTGCCTTGTTTCTCAGCATATTGTATCGTGCGGTATGCTCCACCGCTTCTGTTTATTAGTGGGTCGAACAGTATGAAAGGTTAAAACATTTCTGAAAAATTTTTGAAAATAAAAAAGCCGACCAAGCGGTAAAACACCGCCGATCGGCAAAATTATATACAATAAAAAAAGTCCTGCAAACAAAAGTTTACAGGACAAACAGGGGCACCAAGGATCGAA